>NZ_JBEYXJ010000103.1:0-29896 GCF_040645015.1 Streptomyces sp. NPDC046881
CCGGCCGCGGCATCAGCGCCTGCCGCGGCTCCGGCACCCGCTGCCGCTCCCCCAGAGGCGGCGCCCGCACCGGCCGCAGCGCCGGCACCAGCCGCAGCACCGACCCCAGCGGCACCTGCTCCGGCCCCGGCTCGGGCGCCCGCTGCCACTCCTCCAGCACCGGCACCCGCACCGGCACCAGCCGCAGCGCCAACTCCAGCGGCGGCACCAGCAGCTGCCGGGGCTCCGGCGCCCGCGGCCGCTCCCCCGGCGGCAGCGCCCGCACCGGCCGCAGCACCGGCACCAGCCGCAGCGCCAGCCCCGGCTGCTGCCCCGGCACCCGCTGCCACTCCTCCAGCACCGGCACCCGCACCGGCACCAGCCGCAGCGCCAACTCCGGCGGCGGCACCCGCGCCCGCGGCGCCAGCCCCGGCTGCTGCCCCGGCCCCCGCTGCTGCTCCCCCAGCGGCGGCACCCGAACCGGCCGCGGCACCGGCACCCGCCGCAGCGCCAACTCCGGCGGCGACACCGGCACCTGCTCCGGCCCCGGCACCCACTGCCGCTCCCCCGGCCGCAGCGCCCGTGCCAGCCGCGGCACCGGCACCTGCCGCAGCCCCGACCCCGGCGGCGGCACCCGCACCCGCTGCCGCACCGGCACCCGCACCCGCGCCGGGCGCGGGAGCTGCCAGCCCCGGTACGGGTGCACCCGTACCGGCCGGAGGCAACGGCGGGGGCGGCGGGAAGACCACTCCCGGCGGCACCGGCAGGACCGGAGGCGCGGCGGGAGGCACGGGTACAGGGGGCGGAACGGGTGCGGGTACGGGAGGGGGCGGGGGCACGACCGGCAGTGGGACGGCCACCGGAGGCAGGGGCAGCGGCACGGGCGCCGGAGGCGAGGGCAGCGGCACGGGCGCCGGAGGCGGGGGCGGTGGGGGTGGTTCGTGCAGCGTGAACTCGCCGGTCGCGTGGGCCTCGAGCAGCGGCGGCGGCTCCGCGCAGCCGTCGGGTTGAAGCGTCCTGAGCCGGTCGCTGCCCGTCACCTTGCCCTCGCTGAGGTACCGGCCCGGGAACCGCTCCACGGTCGCCACGCACCGCGCCGAGCCCCCCGGTTCCAGGCTCGGGACGAGGTCGCCGCCCGACGCGCAGACGATGGCGGGCGGCTGGAGGACGGGGTCGGTGAGCCGGAGGTCGAACACCGTGCGGTTGCCGGTGTTGGTCACGTCGTAGAAGACGGTGGCCCGGCCGAGGACCAGGGTCCCGTCCAGTGCTCCGGCGCCGGTCGACACCGTCTCGGTCAGCTCCAGGTTCCCGCCGACGCCGGTGTATCCGGAGCGGGCGGCGGCCCGGGACTCCGCGCCGAGGGAGGGGATGCGGCCGACGGCGGTGACGTCGGCGATCCAGGTGCCCGGCCGGGCGGTGGCCCAGGCGGTGCAGGTCGCCGAGTCCAGGCCGCGGAGCATCCCGAGGCGGTCGCCGCCGCCGGGGCAGCGGATGTCGGCGTCCGGGAGGCCCGGGTCGCTCACCCGCACGTCGTACAGGTCGGCCCCGGTGCGGTTGATCAGACGGTACGTCTTCACCAGCGGGCGGCCGACGCGGATGCCGGGACGGGTCGCCTCCGTACCCGGTCTGGTGTCGACGGCGACCCGGAGGTCCAGCCCCTGGGATCCCGCCCCGTCGGCGACGGCACGCTGCGCCGGTCCGCCGTAGGCCGCCATGAGCAGCGGCAACACAACGGGAAGACGTGTCCCGAGGGCTCGCCAGCACCTCCCTAAAAGTCCTATGAACACACGAAAAGGACTAACAGAGCGGTCTACGGGCAGGCTTCGGCCCACGCCGGTCACCGGACGCAACCGTACGAAGATCACTCCGGTGGCCGCGCGGCCGCTCAGCCGCCGGGCATCAGGCCCGCCGCGACCGTGGCCCCCAGTTCCCAGCAGGCCTCGATGCCGGCCTTGCCCGGCTCGCCGGTGACGGTCACCGGTTCGGCCGCCCGGCGCCAGCCGAGGCCGGTGGTGACGGTGTCGATGGCGCGGACGGCGCCGGTGACGTCGTTGCCGCCGTGCACGTAGTAGCCGAAGGGGCGGCCCCGGGTCTCGTCCAGGCAGGGGTAGTAGATCTGGTCGAAGAAGTGCTTGAGGGCGCCGGACATGTAGCCGAGGTTGGCGGGGGTGCCGAGCAGGTAGCCGTCGGCTTCCAGCACGTCGGAGGCGGTGGCCGACAGGGCCGCCCGGCGTACGACGCGGACGCCCTCGATCTCCGGTGTCGTGGCGCCGGACACCACGGCCTCGAACAGCGCCTGGCAGTGGGGCGAAGGGGTGTGATGGACGATCAGCAGGGTAGGCACATGCGGCACCCTGCCGTGCGTCCGCCGCCCGTGGCAAACGGCGGGCGGGCCGCGGCCGGCGTCGCGAGGGGCGCGCCGCCGGGGGTGACGGGAGGAGTCGTGGTGACCGAGGAGGACCGCCGGCCACCGGCCGCCGTGGTGTTCGACGCGCTGGGGCTGGAGTACGAGCGGGCGTTCGCCGGCTCCGCACCGCACCGGGCCTCGCTCGGCCGGCTGCTGGAGTTGCTGGCGCCGGGCAGCAAGGTGCTGGACGTGGGCAGCGGGACGGGACGGCCGACCGCGCTGACCCTGGCCGAGGCCGGTCACCGGGTGCTGGGCCTCGACGTCTCCCCGGTCATGGTCGAGCTGGCCGCCCGGCAGGTGCCCGGGGCCGAGTTCCGGCTCGCCGACATCCGGGAGGCTACGGTGCCGGAGGCCTCCTTCGACGCCGCGTGCGCCTACTTCTCGCTGCTCCAGATGACCCGCGCCGAACAGGCCGCGGTGGTGGCGAAGCTGGCCCGGGCGGTACGGCCCGGCGGAGTGGTCGCGCTGGCCACCGTGCCGCTGGACGTGGAGGACGTCGAGGCCGTCTTCATGGGCCAGCCGGTGCGGGTGACGAGCTTCGCCGCCGAGGCGTTCACCGGGCTGGTGACCGGAGCGGGCCTGACGGTGCTGTCCGAGGAGCACGAGGTGTTCACCCCGGACCATCCCGAGGCCGTGCCCGAGCCGCACCTGTTCGTCCTCGCCCGACGCGCGGCGCCGTGACCCGCGGCCGGTGAGCCGCATTCCCGTTCGGCGTGGTCGGTGCCCTCGGTTACAGTGACGGCTCTGAACCGAAGGGGAGGCAGCAGTGCAGGTCAGGGTGGGGACCGTGGGAGCCCGTGTGATCGTGGCGGCGGCGCTCGCCGCGCTGCTCGGCGGCTGCGCGGGGTCGGCGGACGGCGACGGGAAGAAGTCCGCGAGCGCTTCGGCGGACGCCGAGGAAGCGGCGGCCGGGGCGAAGGGCACGGCCGCCGTGCGCGGCGGCACGATCGGCGCGGCCGGTTCGGCCTGCGAACTGCCCGTCAGCTTCGCCCTCGCCCAGCACTGGAAGGCCAAGTCCATCGACGCCGACAAGGAGCTGTCCAAGGCCTCGAAGGGCGGGGACGGCGACCTGAGCGGGGCCCTCGCCGACGCCTTCCTCCGCCAGGGGCCGGTCACCGCGGCCTGTGAGATCGACGCCAAGCCGGCCGGCAACATCGGCTTCCTGCGCGTGTGGACCGGCAAGCCCGGCGGCGCGGACGCGGCCGGTGTGCTGCGCGCGTTCGTCGCCGCCGAGGACAACGTCAGCAAGCCGAAGTACCACTCCTTCAAGACCGGCGGCGGCGTCGACGCCGTCGAGGTGGAGTACCTCTTCACGAGCAAGCTCCTGGAGGAGACCAAGAAGGAGAGCGCCTTCGCGGTCAGCACGCCCGAGGGCCCGGTCGTCCTGCACCTCGGCGGCATGGACACCCAGGAGCACGAGGAGATGCGACCCGCCTACGAACTCGCCAAGCAGACCCTCCGGCTGGCCTGAGGCCCGCCGCCCGCCTCCGCTCAGTCGGGGGCCGTGGACCGGCCCAGGTAGGTGAGCGGGCCGGCGTCCGCGACCGGGATCCGGTGGAAGCCGACCCGGTCGTAGAAGGCGCGGGCCGCGGTGTTGGCGGTGACCATGCCGAGGTGGACCGCCTGGACCTCCTGTCCGCGCAGGGCGTCCAGGAAGGTGCGCATCAGGCGGCGGCCGTACCCCCGCCCCTGCCAGGCCGGCAGCAGGTCGATGTGCAGGTGGGCCGGGTAGCCGGCGAGTTCGGGGACGAGCATGCGTTCCGGGTGGTGCAGGAGCCGGATCATCTCCTCGGTGGGCGTCCGGGGCGGTCCGGCGGGCTCCGGATAGCGGTCGTGCAGCCGGGGGATCCAGTCCCGCCGGAAGTCCTCGGCGAAGCGCTCGGTGTCGGCGGTGCCGACGATGTACCCCACGGCCCGGCCCGTGCCGTCGTCCAGGACGAAGGCGAGGGCCGGGTCGAAGTGGCAGTACGGCTCGGCGAAGAGCGACGGCATGAGGCGCAGGTCCGGGTAGATCGCCCGGGAGTCTCCTCCCTCGTGCGCGGTGCGGACACAGACGTCGGCCACGGCGTCGCGGTCGGCGGGGCGGTAGGGCCGTATCACGGCGGCCTGGGAGAAGCTCGGCATACAGGCATCCTGCTGTTACGGGAGCGCTCCCACAAGGGCGGTTGGGGCCGCCGTACCCGTACGGCGGCCCCACTCACGTGACGGTCAGTAGCGCAGGCGCCTCGCCCGCAGGAGCATGAACAGGCCGGACAGGGCGAGCAGCGTGCCGATGGCGCCCGGCCACAGATGGGCTCCCGTCTCCGCCAAGCCGCCCTGCGCGGCCTGGGGTTCGGGCTGCGCGGACGACGGCGGAGCGAAGGCCGCCGCGGTGACCTGGCCGGGGGCGGAGGCGGGCGCCGAGGCGGCGGGAGCGGAGGAGGCGGGCGCGGACCGGGACGGCGTCGGCCGGGCCGCCGCCGAACGGGCCGTCTTGGCGCGGGGTTCGGCGGGCTCGGCCGGTGCGGCCTTCTCGTCCGTGTCGTGCTTGGTGGTGCGGGCCGGGGCGGTCGTCGCGTCGTGGTGGGGGGCCTCGGCGGACTCGGAGGCCGCGGGCGGCGCCGGCACGGAGGCGCCGCTCTCACCGGGCTGCTCGGCGGAACCGTCACCGGGCTGCTCTGCGGAGCCGTCACCGGGGGCGGCGGAGGTGGGACTCACGGTCGGACTCGCGGTGGGACTGGCGGTGGGACTCGCCGTCGTACCGGAGTCGTCCCCGCCCGAGCCGCAGGTGCGGCCCTCGTTGATGCACTCGACCATCTCGCGCATCAGGTCCTCGTCGAAGACGTTGACGAAGTCGCCGTGGTCGGTGACGGGCTTGTGCAGCTGCTCCGGGAAGGAGTCCACCGCGAACAGCGGGACCGTCCGGCCGCCGTCCGCGAGGCTCGGCGCGTCGACGTCGTAGACGATGCGCTGGACCAGCTGCGGAATGGGCCGGAAGCCCGCCGGGCAGGAGCCGTCGACGGCGGTGAAGGCCACGTGGGTGCGGTGGTTGGCGCTGTCGATGTTGCGGCCGTCCCAGCAGCTCTGGAACCGGAAGGTGCGCACGACGTCGCTGCCCGACGGGCACAGCGGGTACTTGTCCTTCAGCTGCCGGTCCTCGTAACCGGTGCAGCTCCAGGAGGCGTTGGCGTTGCCGGGGCCGTTGACGAAGGCCTTGGCGTCCCCGGTGATGATGCGCAGCAGGCGCGGCATGGCGGTGACCTCGCCGCGCGGGTTGCCGACGAAGGTCAGCGTCACCTGCTTGGGCGTCACGATCTGGCCCGCGTTGCCCTCCGTACCGCCGCCCGGCGCCCCGGCGTCGCGCTCCTGGGTGCCGTTCTGCAGGCGCAGCACCGGCCAGTAGTACGAGGACTTGTCGCCCTGGTCCGCACAGCTGGTGCCGGCCCGCGCCAGGTCGTCGTCGCTCGCGAAGGCGTTGTTCGCCTGGTTGCCGACGTAGTCGTGGAAGTGGTGGGCGCCGTTGGAGACGCCGGGGGCGACGATGACGTTGTCCGAGTTGAACAGGCCGTTCGCGTTGACCCCGCAGTCGGAGGTGAAGGTGCCGCGCGAGGCGCCGGACTGCGGCTGCGGGGCCTGCGCGTCCGGCGGTACGGCGGTGATGTCCGCGTAGTCGGAGACGACGGGCCCGTTGCCGCCCTGGCCCGCACCGCCCTGGCCCGTGCCAGTCTGCCCCGTGCCGGTCTGCCCCTGGTCGGTGCCGCCCTGCCGGCCGTCGCCGGCCGGTGTGCCGGTGGCCTGGCCGGTGTCACCGGGGCGCAGGGTGCAGGCGGCCAGGGAGTCCAGGCCCTGCGGGCGCTCCCCCGCCCGGTCGATGGCGTCGGCTATCCGCCCGATGGACGCCGACCGCCGCTCCTTCAGCGGCTGCATGATCGTGGCGTCGAGGGAGTCGGTGTCCGGGCTGCCGGCCTGCTGGAGTTGCCGGTAGGCCGCCGCCGTCCGCTGGTCGAGCGCGGCGAGTTCGCGGTCGACGTCCGCGCGGGCCGCGTCCGGTACGGCCGTCAGCCGGTCGCCCACGTCGGGGCAGTCGATGGTCGTCATGCCCGCGGAGCGGACCTGTCCGGTGGTGTCCGTACCGGAACCGTCACCCCAGCCTTCGCTGGCCGAGGCATAGACGTTCGCCGCGACGAGCCCGGTGCCGCCCAGCATCAGGGCGGCCGCGGCGAGGGTCGCGCGTCGTGCACGGGTCGGGCGTCTGCGGCTGTTGCGTACCAAGGTCGTCCCCTGTGTGTGAGCACCGGTCGGGCATGGAGTTCCCCGGCTTCATACGGAGGGCGGCGCCACCGTGTTCAACGGAATCTCGAATTCACCGGGATCTCACAGGAAACCATGGCTCCCGCCCTTTCCCCGTCGAACGTCACAGCGAACATCACGAATATGTATCGGACATTTCACACCTCAACCTTCACACGAGGCACACACGTTGGCTAGGTTGACGCGAGGCCACCGCCCGGCTCTGCCCCGGCGAGCCGCTCAACTGCCCTGCGGGGCAAGGAAGGAGCACGTCTTCCATGGCGCCGGAGAGCCGCGACGAGGTTCGGCAGCGGATCGCATCCCTCTACGACCAGGCGGAGAACGCCACCGGGAACTTCAACGCGACCCGGGCGATGGCCGCCCGCACACGGTCCCGTGGCGTCCCGCTGGCCAAGCGGGCGGGCCGGCGCCCGGATCCGGGACTCGAAGAGATCGCCCGGCAGTGGTTCGACGCGGCCCGCGCCAAGATCGGCCCGACCGTTCCGGCCGTACTGCCCGCCGACCGGCTTCCCGACGCGCCCCCGGCGCCCGGGCGTTCGTGGGACCGGACGGGCGGTCTGCCCGGGGGCGAGCGGGAGGTCCGAGCGCTCCCCAGCGGCGGGGACGCCCCCGCCCTCCCGGGCGGTGAGCGGCAGGCCCTGCCGTCCGCCGAGCGGCCCGAGGCCCTTGAGCGAGGCGCCCGCGCGGTGGCCGAGCTGACGGCCGGCTCGCCGGCGGACCTGCCGGGCCGGCCCGCACAGGCCCCGGAGAGCGGGCAGTTCGCGCTGCCCGGTGCGGCGGGTCTCGAACTGCCGGGGCATGCGGTGGCGTTGCCCGGTAGTGGTACGGCGGAACCGGGCGGCTGGGGCGCACCCGGACCGGCGGTTCCCGCCGCCCTGCCGGCCGCCGCCGGGGCGGCGGTACCGGGAGCCATGCCGCAGACAGCGCAGGCAACCGCGGTTGCGCCGGCGACGGGAGCCACGGCTCAGCTGCCGACGGGAGCGCCGGTCCAGATGGCGACCGCGGTCCGGATGCCGACGGAAGACCCGGTTCCGGTGGCGATGGGGACTGCGGTCCAGACGCCGATGGCGAGCCCGGCGCCGATGCCGATGGAAGCCCCGGTTCCCATGGCGGTGGGGGCTGCGGTCCAGACGCCGATGGGGAACCCTGCTCCGGTGGCGCCGGGTGCTGCGGTGCAGCTGCCCAGGGCGCTGCCCGGTACCGCCGTGCCCGGCCGCCTCTCCCCCACCGCCGCCAAGTCCGGCGCCCGGTGGAAACTCGGCAGAGCGCGGGACCTGCTGTCCCTGCGGGCCGCTCAGACCAGTTTTCCCGGTATCGCGGTTCAGCCCGCCTGGGCGCCCGGGGCCCAGGAGGTGCAGCAATCCGCCGGGGCCGAGGCGACGGGACAGTGGCAGCAGCCGCAGTGGACGGCTCCGGGCCCGTCGGCCACCGCGATGCCGGCGGCGGGCACTCAGCCTGCCGTTGCCGCCGCGCCCCTGACCGACACCGGCTCCCTCACCGCACTCACCGACACCGGGTCCTACGCCGTCCCCGTCCCTGCCCCTGCCCCTGCCCCTGCCCCTGCCCCTGCCCCTGCCCCTGCCACCGGCTCCCTCCCGCTTCCCCTGCCCACGCACGCCCCCGAGTCGCCGCGTGCCCTCCGTGCCGCGAAGGCCATCGCGTTCGCCCGGGCGCAGATCGGGAAGCCCTGTGTCTGGGGGGCGATGGGACCGGGCTCGTACGACTGCTCCAGCCTCACCCAGGCCGCCTGGCGGGCGGCCGGCGTCACGCTGCCGCGCGCGGCGCACGAGCAGGCGCTGGCCGGCACCCCGGTGACGCTCGCCGGTATCGAACCCGGTGACCTGGTCCTCTTCTTCGACGACGACCGGCACGTGGGCCTGCACGTCGGCGGCGGCATGATGGTCCACGCCCCGGGGCCGGGGTCGTCCATCCGCGAGGAGTCGATCTACGGCGCCGGAGAGGCGGCGATCCACCGGATCGTCCGTCCGGCCTGACCGGGGTCAGCCCCGGCGACGCCGGGCGCGCCAGCTGTCGTAGTGGTCGAGGAGGGTCTCCTCCACCGGGCGGTAGGTGAGGCCCAGTTCGCGGATGCCGCGGCTGTTGTCGACGCGGAACCGGATGCCGAGGTGCTTGGGGGATGTTGGGTCACGGGGATGCCCTGGGGGAACAGGCCGGAGCCCCCGGATCCCGGCCTCGGCGCCACCCACCCATAAGGCCCCGCTGGGCGAGGCATAAGATCACCTTATGAGGTCATAGACCGGACCCGCGTACCAACTTAGGTCTGCCTTAGTTTAGGCTTCGTGATCACGTCACCCATTCACCTCGAAGGGAACCTGATCATGCCGCGCCCCCTGCGGGTAGCCATCGTCGGAGCCGGCCCCGCCGGGATCTACGCCGCCGACGCCCTGCTCAAATCCGAGGTGGCCGCCGATCCCGGTGTGTCCATCGACCTCTTCGAGCGAATGCCCGCCCCCTTCGGCCTGATCCGGTACGGCGTCGCGCCCGACCACCCGCGCATCAAGGGCATCATCACCGCCCTGCACCAGGTGCTCGACAAGCCGCAGATCCGCCTGTTCGGCAACGTCGACTACCCGGCCGACATCAGCCTGGACGACCTGCGCGCCTTCTACGACGCGGTGATCTTCTCCACCGGCGCGATGGCCGACCGCGAGCTGTCCATACCCGGCATCGACCTGGACGGTTCCTACGGCGCCGCCGACTTCGTCTCCTGGTACGACGGCCACCCCGACGTGCCGCGCACCTGGCCGCTGGAGGCCGAGAAGGTCGCCGTGCTGGGCGTCGGCAACGTCGCCCTGGACGTCGCCCGCATCCTCGCCAAGACCGCCGACGAGCTGCTGCCGACCGAGATCCCGCCGAACGTCTACGACGGTCTGAAGGCCAACAAGGCCGTGGAGATCCACGTCTTCGGCCGCCGCGGCCCGGCACAGGCGAAGTTCAGCCCGATGGAGCTGCGCGAGCTGGACCACTCCCCGAACATCGAGGTCATCGTCGACCCCGAGGACATCGACTACGACGAGGGTTCCATCGAGACCCGGCGCGGCAACAAGCAGGCCGACATGGTCGCGAAGACCCTCGAGAACTGGGCGATCCGGGACGCCGGCGACCGCCCGCACAAGCTGTTCCTGCACTTCTTCGAGTCGCCGGCCGAGATCCTCGGCGAGGACGGCAAGGTCGTCGGCCTGCGCACCGAGCGCACCGCCCTGGACGGCACCGGCAACGTCAAGGGCACCGGCGAGTTCAAGGACTGGGACGTCACCGCCGTCTACCGCGCGGTCGGCTACCTCTCCGAGAAGCTGCCCAAGCTGCCCTGGGACCTCGACTCCGGCACCGTCCCGGACGAGGGCGGCCGGGTGATCGAGGAGGGCGGCACCCCCCTGCAGTCCACCTACGTCACCGGCTGGATCCGACGCGGCCCCATCGGCCTGATCGGGCACACCAAGGGCGACGCCAACGAGACCGTCGCCAACCTGCTCGACGACCACGCCAACGGCCGGCTGCACACCCCGACGGCACCCGAGCCGGAGGCCGTGGACGCCTTCCTCGCCGAGCGGAACGTCCGCTTCACCACCTGGAAGGGCTGGTACGAGCTGGACGCCGCCGAGCGCGCCCTGGGCGAGCCGCAGGGCCGCGAGCGCGTGAAGATCGTCGAGCGTGAGGACATGCTGCGGGCGAGCGGGGCGTAGGCTCCCGCCTCCCCCGGGTCCCAGGGGGCCGGCGCCGGGTGCGCCGGCCTCCTGCCGCCGTTCAGGCCTGGGCCGCGCGGGCGAACAGTTCGTGCAGCGGTACCGGTGACAGCAGCCGGGTGAAGGGGCCGTACACGGACTTGCCCGACCGGACCGCGCCGTGCGTGCTCAGCTTGCCCCTCTCCACGGGCAGATGGGGTGCGTCGAGGGCCTCCCAGGTGTCGTGGGTGAAGGCCGTGCGCCCGGCCCGTGCCCGCCGGCCGGTCTGCACCGCCCCGGCCGCCACCAGCTCCGCCTGCGCCGCCTTGTGCCGGGCAGCCGTCCAGCCGTTCCAGCGGCGCACGTTGCGGTCGGTGGGCCGGGCGAGGGCGTGCAGCTGGAGGTGGAGCGCGGCGGCGTCCGTCCCGACACCGAGCCGCTGCGCGACCTCCGCGACCAGGCCGGGGACGCTCAGCGCCGGATTGGCCTCGTAACTCCCCGCGGGCACCGGTGTCCCGGCCGCACGGGCCGCCGTCCGGGCCAGTCCGTCGAGCAGCGCCCGCATCCCCGTGACCTCCTCCCGGAGCCGGGGCAGCTCCAGCCGGTCGCACAGGTCCAGCGCCCGCGCCACACGCGCCGGCTCGGTGAGGGCGGCCGTCCGCAGGAAGACCTGCCCGCCGGGGACCACGACGACGAGCGTCCCGTCCTCCAGCGCCGTGGGGGCTTCCGTGACGGTGTCCAGGAGCGGCTCCGGGCACGGGACCACGGTGCCCGCGTAGGGCCGGAAGGCCCGATCCCCGGCGGCCGCACGGGCCAGGGCCGGATGGGGCAGCAGCTCGACCAGCGTGTCCGGGGCGGCGAACCACGCCCGCAGGTGCTCGTGCAGTTCCAGCGCGCCCTCGGCGGCGGGGTCGCCGGCGGGCCGCTCGGTCAGGGCCCAGGCGATCACGGACAGCGTCTCGGTGTGCGGGGCCCGGTCCCGGCGTATCCACGCGCCGGCCGTGCCGTCCGGTCCGGCCTCGTGCAGAAGGAGCCGACCGGTGCGGCTGCCGGCCAGGACGTGTCGACCCGGTGCGGTGGGCGGGCGGCCGGCGGACAGGGCGCGGGCCCAGTCGGCGGACAGACCCAGGTCCGCCTCCAGGGCGTCCGCCAGCTCCTCGTCGACGTAGGGCCGCGTGCCGAGCCGCTCGGCCCAGACGGCCGCCATGCGTTCCGCGGCCCGGACGGGTCCGTTGCCCGTCCACAGCTCGGCCGGGTCCTCCGGCAGTCCGGCGGCGAGCAGCGCGCGCCGGCCGTCGGGCCCGAGCCGGTGCCAGAAGCCGTCGTACTCCGTGGCCGCGGCCTTGTTCGCCTTGTAGGGCCTGGAGCGCAGCATCCGGGCGTGGTCGTCGTGCCCGGCGCGGCGCGGGAGGCCGGCGAGGGCCAGGGTGGCGACGGGGCGTCGTACACCGGTGCGCCAGGAGAAGACGGCCACGGCCTCCGGGGTCAGCGGGACCGGCCCGTTCTGTTCGACCAGCTCCATGAGGCGGGTGAGGCGTGCGCCGTCGTCCCGGGTGACCGTGACGGTCCGCTCCTCCTCGGTGCGGGCGGGAGCGGGGGCCGTGGCCGGCTGGACGAAGCGGCGCAGACCGCCGCGTGCGGGGCCGGCCGCGGTATCCGGGGCGGCGGTCAGCTCCTCCTGCGGGGCCCGGCCGGTGCGCCAGGTGCCGCCGGGGGCGGCGAAGGGCTGCCGGCTCCAGGTCCGCAGCAGAGCGTCCAGGGCGGTCCGGTCGGCCTCGGTCGTGGTCTCGACGGCGGCGCGCCAGCCGACGGCGTCGATCCCACCGAGCAGCGCCTGCCATTCCGCGGGGCGTGCGGGCGGGGCCAGACCGCGGGTCTCGTCGTCGATCTCGCCGCGCAGGAAGCGGCCGTCGGCGGCGAGGGCGGTGAGGGTGCCCGGGTGCCGCTCCGGTGCGTGGGTCTCGTAGGCGTGCAGGTCGGGCAGGAGGCCGGCCAGGGCGGGGACGAGGGCGGTGTCGGGGATCTCGGCGGGGAGGGTCACGACCGGGCCGGAGCGCATGATGCCGACGCGCCGGGACAGCTCCGTGCGGCGGCGCAGCACGTCGGCGGCGAGCCGGACCGCGCGCACCGCTCCGTCCCGCACGCGGGCGTCGGCGGCCTCGGGCAGCAGGGCGGTGACCCCGGCGCGCAGTCCGGCGTCGTCCCGGGTGTCGCGGGCGGCGTCCAGCAGGGCGCGCACGGTCGTGTCGTCCACGGCACGCAGCGCCTTGGAGGAGCGTTCGTCGCGCGGTGTGAGGAAGTGCCAGTACGCGGGCGGCGGCACCGGACCGGACTGCTCGCCGAGGGTGGGCGGACGGTCCCGGTCGCGTCCGGAGGGCGGGACGAAACCGTGGACCTGCCAGAGCAGCGAGTTGTCCGCGGCGGCATGACAGCGGACGGTCGCCTCACCGACGGTGACGGCGTCCTCGCCGCCCTCGGGGAGGCCGAGGATGCCCCAGGGGTGGCGGCCGAAGCGGCGGCTGCGGTAGCGGGCGGTGCGGCCGTCGACCGACTCCAGCAGGAACTCGGTGGGCGAGGGACCCTGGTGGGGCGTGCGGTTGAGGACCCGGCAGCCGACGAGCCGCCCGTCCTGCCCGAACGGGGAGGCCGGCGCGTCCTCGGGGAACAGCGCGAGGTACTGGCCGCCTTCGAACTCCTCCATGCCGGCCGGAACCTCCCGGTCACGGTGGAAGTCCGGCAGTGTCCGGTCGGCCGCCGGTGCGCCGGTCGCGGGGTCGTACGGCGTCCAGTTGCCGCGGGTGTGGAACACCTGGGCGCCGTAGAAGCGCCGGCCGTCGCTCATCTGGAAGTCGTGGCCGCCGATGCCCTCGCGCCCGCCGGGCCGCAGCACCCGCTCCCCGTCGAACCGGCCGCCGCGGTCCGGGGTCTCGAACTGGTACCCGAAGCCGCCCTGGATCAGCCCGCCGTACGGCCGCAGGCCGAACTGTTCCTCCGGGGTGAACACCTCGTGCGGCCGGTCGGCCCAGTACGCCTGGTCGGCGGCGGAGTAACGGTCGCCGGTGCGCCAGCTGACGAGGAACCGGCCGCCGACGTAGTGGACGGCGTGCGAGGTCGCCTCGTCCGGCACCCGGAAGGCACAGGTCGCACGGGTGCCCGCGGGATCGACGGCCACGGCGCGGTCGCCGCCGAAGACGGTGAGGACGGGCCAGGTGCAGGTGACGCGGAGGGTGTCGGCCGGGTCGAACGCGTCGAGGGCCGCGTCCAGGGCGGGCCAGCCCAGTTCCTCGGGCAGCCCGGCGCGCAGGGCGCGGGCCAGCGGGCCGGTGAGGTCCAGCGCGGCCAGCGCCTCCTCGATGCCGTCCAGGGCCACGGCGGTGGGCCGGTCGAGGAGGCCGGCCAGTTCGGTGACCGCCTCGTCGGCCGCGGCGAGCCCGCCGCCGCGCAGCTCGCCGAGCAGGCCCTCGATGCGGGTGTGCACCTCGGCGGCGATGCCGGCGTTCTCCGGCAGCCGGGTGATCGCGGTGCCGGCGCCGCGCAGCCCCTCGTGCACGGTGCCTTCGAGGCGGCGGCCGAACACCGGGTGGGCGGCCAGGGCCTTCAGGTCGCGGCGGGACCGGCCCTCCCAGAACGTCAGGCGTACGGCGTCGCCGGGGTCCGCCACCTCGATGCCCTCGGCGAGACAGGCGTCCAGGAGGTCGGCGTCCAGGGCCGGCCGGCCGTACGCGTCCTCGTGGATCACCACGGGGGTGCCCGCGGCGCGCAGCCGGGGGGCGAACCGGGTGACGACCTCGAAGAGTTCGGCGGGCACGGGCTGGCTCGTCACGCCGCCGTACGCCACCTTCCGGTGCCGGTAGGTGCGCGTGTACCGGCCGAGCCAGCCGGCCGGGCCGCCTTCCGGCGGGAGGTGCCCGGCCGCCGCCGCGTCCACGATGCCGCCGCGCAGCAGCAGCCGCAGCCAGGCGGCCGCGTCCTTGCGGGAGTCCGGGAACAGGTCGAGCAACGCGGCCTGCACCCCGGGGTCCTGCGGGTGCTCGCCGAGCGGCCCGGCGGCGGCTTCCAGCAGGGCGTCCGGGACCGCCTTGCCGCGGGCGGCGGCGAGCACGTGCCCCAGCACGCGGGCGTCCTCGTCGGTGCCGAGGCCCGCGGCCCGCGCGGACGCCCCGATCCGGCGGGCGAGGTCGGCGGGGAGGTCACCGGGCGAGGCGGCCCAGGCGGTCAGCACGCGCACGTACTCCTTGTGCGCCTCGGCGGGTGCCAGCTGCCCGGCCAGCCACCGCTGATGCTCACTCAGCTCCTTGACCGGCAACGCCCCGTGGGCCGCGAGGAGCCGCGCGCCGGCCTGCCGCCAGTCCGGGTCGACAAGCAGCGCGTGCTCCTGCTCCGCCTTGCGGGCCAGGGTGTAGGCCTTGGCGGCGGCTCCCCCGGGATACCCCAGCAGGCGGTGGGCCACCGTGTCCCAGAACCAGGGCAGATGGGCGGGCGGCAGCCCGCTCGCCGGCCGCCGCAGCCGCTCCAGGCAGCGCCCCATCCTGGGGTACGCGGACGCCACGGCCGCCGACACCTCGCCGAGCAGGGCGACGGCGGCACGCTCGGCCCCCGGGTCGTGGGACCCGACCCAGAGCGCATAGGTCATGGACCGGTGGGGTTCCGCGGGCAGCAGGTCGTGAGTGAACATGCGGTGATCCTGGCACGGGGCTCCGACAGCCGTGCGGGCCTGTGGACAACCGCCGCAGCCGGCCGCCCGGGCCCTGTGGACACTCCGGGCCGTCTCCGGGACCGTACCGGGAAAACCCCCAAGGTGCTCCCGGGACGGCCCTGTTAGGGTCCTGCGGTGTTCTCGCTGTCCGAACCCGCGTTCTTCTCCCGCCTGCGCGAGGCCCGTCGCGTGCTGGTCGCCGGCGCCGGCGGCGGCTTCGACGTCTACGCCGGACTCCCGCTGGCCCTCGCACTGCGCTCGGCCGGCAAGGAGGTGCACCTGGCCAGCCTCTCCTTCGCCGACCTGTACGGTCTGGACCTCGACAGCTGGGTCGCCGTGGACGTCGCCGCCGTCCGTCCGGACACCCCCCTGCGCGGCGACTACTTCCCCGAACGCGCCCTGGCCCGGTGGCTGCGCGCGCAGGGCCTGCCCGAGACCGTGTACGCCTTCCCTCTCACCGGTGTCGGGCCGCTGCGCGCCGCCTACCGGGCGCTTCTCGAACACCTCGGCGGGGTGGACGCGATCGTGCTGGTGGACGGCGGCACGGACATCCTGATGCGCGGGGACGAGCACGGGCTCGGTACTCCCGAGGAGGACATGGCGAGCCTGGCCGCCGTCGCCGGTCTGGAGGAGGTGCCGGAGCGGCTGGTGGCCTGCCTGGGCTTCGGTGTGGACGCCCATCACGGCGTCAACCACGCCCTGGTCCTGGAGAACCTGGCCGCTCTGGACCGTGCGGGCGGCTACCTGGGCGCCTTCTCCCTCCCGCGCGAGAGCCCCGAGGGCATCGCCTACCTGGACGCCGTGGACCACGCCCAGCGCTGCCACGAGAGCCGTCCCAGCATCGTGCACGGGTCCGTCGCCGCGGCGGTGCGGGGTGCCTTCGGCGACGTGCGCTTCACCGAACGCACCCGGGACAGCGAGCTGTTCGTCAACCCGCTGATGGCGCTGTACTTCTGCGTGGACCTGCCCGCGCTGGCGCGCGCCAACCTGTACCTGGACCGGCTGGAGGACACGGTGCTGATGCGTCAGATCAGCACGGCCGTCAACGGGTTCCGGGAGGAGCTGCCCCGGCAGCGGCCGCCCCGGGTGTTCCCGCACTGACCTCCGGGCCGGGGGGGCGACGGTGGCGGCGGGGGCGGACCGGAACACCGGCGGGACCGGTCACCGTCCGCCCGGACGCCCCGACGCCCCGACGCCCCGACGCCCCGACGCCCCGACGCCCCGACGCCCCGACGCCCCGACGCCCGGGAACGGTCAGCCGCGGGCGAGGTCGCGGCCCCCGACCACGGCCAGTGCCACGGTCAGCAGGGCCAGGGCCGCCGTCTGGCCGAGGCCGCCGCCGAGGAGTGCACCGGCTCCGGGCACGTGCAGCCAGGGGTAGAGGGCCGCGACCCGTACCGCGAGGAGGAGCAGACCGAGCGCGGCCAGGGCGAGGCCGGCCTCGGGGGTCGTACGGTCCGTGTGCCGGGCGCGCCACAGCAGCCAGCCGAGGGCGCCCACGACGAATCCGGTGGCGGGCGCCCAGACCAGGTCCGCGACGCCGGGCAGCAGCACCACGGACCCGCCGGCCACCACGCACGCGGCCAGGAACACCAACCCCGGCGAGCCCGCGGGCAGGCGGGCCTCGGGCGCGTCCCGGTGGTAGGCGGCGCACAGGGCGAGCGCCGGCAGCCAGGCCAGCAGCGCCGCCGACGTCTCGTACCACGGCAGTCCCGGCGCCATGCCGTCCCCGGCCAGCGGGCCGATCGCGCGGACCAGGGGCCACAGGGCCGGCAGGGCCGCGCCGAGCGCCGCGTACCGGGCCGGGCGGCGGCGGCCGTGCAGGAGCGCGAAGTAGGCGACAGGCCACAGCAGGGGCAGCGTCCAGGCCAGCACGGCGGCGACCGTCTCGGTCGTGCCCCGGCCGGTGAACCCGGTGAGGAACATGTGCCGTCCGCTCGGCCCGTGGGTGAACGCCCAGGTCAGCTCCAGGACCGGGGTGACGGCCGCGGAGGCCGCCTGGAGCAGCAGGGCGGACAGGGCGAAGAGGCGGACGGCGGAGCCGAGGAGGGCGTACCGCCGGGGTGCGCCGGGCGCGCCGAGCCGGCAGCGCACGGCGAGCGCGGCGATGCTGGCCACCTCGCCGACCGTGGGCCGGCTCTGGTCCTGGAGTTCGCGGTCGACGTCCCACAGGTACGTCTCGACCATCTCCTCCTCCCGTTCGCGCCGGTAGGAGGCGGGGAGCAGGCGCAGGACGGTGCGGTAGCGGGTCTCCAGCAGCGTGGTCATGCGAAGCCTCCCGCGAGTCCGGGCGTGGTCGGGGGTTCGAGGCCGGCCGGGCCCCCGGTGGCGGGACGGGCCGGGGCGCCGGCGCGGCGGCCCGCGGCGATGCGCCGCTTGGCGGCCCCGGCGCCGGCGGCCATCCGCTCGGCCTCGGCGTCGAGGGCCGCCACGCCCTCGTCGGTGAGCCGGTAGTAGCGCCGCAGCCGGCCCTGCTGCACCTCCTCCCGGTCCAGCACGATCAGGCCGTCCGCGGTGAGCCGGTCCAGCACGCCGTACAGCGTGCCGACCCGCAACTGCACCTCTCCGTCGGAGAGTTCCTCCACCTCGCGCAGGATGCCGTAGCCGTGCCGCGGCTGGTCGGCGAGCGCCGTGAGGACGAAGAACGCCGCTCGGGTCATGCTCTTCGCTGTCATGCGGCCAGGATATATCGGCGGCCGATATATATCGAGCAGAAGGGGCGGGCGGCGCTCGGGGCGGAGGCGAACGGGGTCCGCCCCGAAGCGGATGGACGGGCGGACCCCGTTCGCCGGACATTGTGGGCACCGTGCGGGACGGCCGGGCACGGGTGAACCGCGCTCACCTGACGCGCACCGCGCACACCCCGGGCGTACGGCACACACCCCGTGCGCCGGTCGCACCCCCGGACGACGCGCGGGGCCGGGCCCCGGCCGCCGCATCTCCCCGCCGAACGGTGATACTGGGAGCCACACCCGCCCCCATCAGCAGATTGGCTCATGTCGAACTCCGCCACCGACCGCGCCACCATCCCTCAGACCCTCTGGGCGGCCCGGGGCCGTCACACCGGTCCCGCACCCGAGGAGGCCGTCCGCCGCACCCTTCGCCGGCACAAGAGCAGCGGGGACATCGACGACTTCGCCGAACCGCCGGCCGAGGACCCGGACCGCAGGGTCTTCGAGGCACGCTGGCGGGCCGGCGGCACGGTGACCGTGCGGGCCCGGCTCACCCTCGTACCGTCTCAGGGCCGGCCGGAGGGCCGCGAGTGGCGGCTGGTCGCGGAGGCGGAACAGCCGTGGGACGACGCGTGGCCCTCGCCCGCGACCCTGTTCTGGCCCGAGAGCGGCTCGGACGAGGACGCGGACGGCTCCTGGGACCACCACCCCACGGTCCCCGGTCTGCGCTTGCGGCAGGTCAACGCGCTGCCCGAGGACGACAAGGAGATGCGGCGCCGGCTGCGGGACGCGGCCCGTCAGGCGTGGGTCGTGCACGTCGTCGTCCACGAGGCGATGACGCCGGACGAGCGGGGCCGGCTGCCGCTGGCCCGGCTGCTGCCGCCCGGCCTGCGGCACCGCGTGGTGGAGCACCGGGCCAGCCCGCAGCAGTTGCGCGCGGTCAACTGGGCGCTGAAGGACCTCGGCGTGGAGGTGCCGCGCGGCGGCGCCGTGCTGCTGCCGCCCGACCCGGCGCCGAAGGGCTACGACGGCCGGGAGCACAGCGTCCGCAACGTCTTCCTGGACGGCTCGGAACCGGCCGAACTCCTCACGGCGCTGCGGCACTTCGTCGCCCTGCCCCGGCCGCTGCCCCAGGGCATGGCGGAGGCGCTGACCGATCTGCGGGACGACTGGACCCTGCTGACCCTCCAGGAGGAGCTGGAGCGCCAGCGGCAGCTGGTCGCGATGTACGCCGAGGCGCTGGAGGCGATGACGAAGTCCCGGGACCTGTACAAGCAGGCCGCCGAGCAGGCGCTGGAGGCCCTGGCCGCCTACCGCGACGTGCCCGCGTCCGCCCTGCCCCAGCAGCGGCCCGCCTCGCGGACCCCGGGCCCGCTGCAGCAGCTGACGCGGACGTTCGAGAAGCTGAAGCTGACGGCCAAGGGACGGCCGCAGCCGGAGCCCGCCGCGGACGCCGCGCCGAACGGCACCGCGCGGGAGACGGACGACGGCAAGGACACCGGGGGCGCCGTCGACGACCGGTCGTCGTAGGCGCACGACCAGGACGAGGAGCCGGGATGGACAGGACCACGACCCTGCTGGTGATCGCCGCCGTCGTCGCGGCGGTGCTGCTCGCCGTCGCGGTGGGTCTGCTCGTACGGCTGGTGCGGGCGCGGCGGACCCTGCGGCGGGCGGGGCTGCCGACGGGACCGCGGTGGGTGTTCTGGGGTGCGGTCGCGTATCTGCTGCTGCCCACCGATCTGCTGCCCGACCCGGTCTACCTGGACGACATCGGCGTCCTGCTCCTGGCCCTGCGCAGCCTGCGCACCGCCGGGCCGCTGCCGCGGGGCACGTCCGGGTCCTGACCGGCCCGGCCGCCGAGCGTGCGGTCCGCCCCCGGCCGGGGCGGTGCCAGGGCACCGGCTGCGGGCCGGCCGGGCAGCCGCACCGACCCGTCCCGTTCGCTCCATGCCGCCCAGGTGCGTTCCGCAGGTCTCGGGGCGCATTCTTGCTGTGTCATCCACCCGGAGGCGCACGGGACGAGGTAGGGCCGATGGCTGGGAGCGACGAGCAGGCCGTCCGTACGCGGGCCCGGCTGACCGCGCTGCTGGCCGACGCCTCGACCGGCGCCCTCACCGCGGCCGGCGGGCGGGTGGCGGGTGTGTACCTGCGGTCCGGCATCCCGGGCCTGCTGCGCCTCGCCGTGCTCGTGGGGCTGCCCGGCCCGCTGTTCAAGCCCTGGTGGCGGCTGCACGTCGACCGTCCGTTCCCGGTCGCCGACGCCTACCGGCTCGGCGTCCAGGTGATCCTGCCGAACGCCACCGAGACCATGCGCCGCTATCCGCAGTTCGCGGCCGGCCTGCCCTTCCCGTTCGGGTCCGCGCACCTGCCGGTGCCGGGCGGGACCGAGCCGCTCGGCGTGCTCACCGTGCTGCACCCGGCGGTGGCGGACACCGTCGACGAACTCCTCGACCGGGACGTGCTCACCCGGCTCGCCGACGGCCTGGGCGCCGAGCTGCTCGGCCTGACCGACGGCAACGAGAACGCGGTGTCCTGGGACGCGGAGCCGCTCTGCCTGCGGCCGCCGCCCATGAGCCCGCCCGCGCAGGCCGCCGTAGGGCGGTTCAGCTGGGATCCGGCGACCTCCGCGGTCCGCGCCGACGACCGGCTGCACGCCCTCCTCGGGCTGCGCCCCGGCGAGTTCGCGGGAACAACAGCGGCGCTCGCGGACGCCGTGGCCCCGCTCGACGCGCACCGGGTCCTGGCCGCGCTGCGCGAGGCCGCCGCCGGGAAACCGCCGAACGCACCGCTCAGCCTGCGCGCCCGGGACGGCACTCCGCGGCTGCTGGACCTGTGGCCGGCCGACGCCGACGGGGTCGGACCGGCGGTCGGCGGGGTGGTGTTCGACCCGGGTACGTCCGCCTCCGCGGACGGCGCGGCCGACCTGCTGCCGCAGGGCGTGTTCTGCCTGGACCGGCTGGGGGTGGTCGTGTACGTCAACCCGGCCGCGGCCCGGCTGGCGGGCCGGCCGCGGGAGGCGCTGCTCGGGCGGCCGCTGTGGGAGGCGCTGCCCTGGCTGACCGGGCCGCCGTACGACGACCACCTGCGCGGGGCCCTGCTCTCGCCCGAGCCGGTCCACTTCCACGCCCGGCGGCCGGCCGGGGACCGGGACGAACCCGCCGAGGGCGACTGGCTCGCCGTGTCGGTGCACCCCGGCACCGACCTGCTGACCTGCACACTCGTCCCGGCCAGCCGCATGGACGCCACACGCGAAGCGGTCCCGGAGCCGCACGTCGTACGGGACCCGGTGGCCCGCGGTCACGCGATGGCGCCGCTGTACCGGCCGATCGCACTGGCCATCGCGCTGACGGACGCGGTGACCGCCCGGCAGGTGTCGGAGGTGGTGATGCAGGAGCTGCTGCCCGCGTTCGGCGGCCGGCAGCTGGCCATCTACCTGCTCCAGGACCGCCATCTGTACCTGGCCTGGGAGACCGGGTTCCCGCAGGGCTTCCTCGCCCCGTTCGAGGGGGTCGGCCTCGACGCCCACCTGCCCGGGGTGGAGACGCTGACCACCGGCCGGCCGCTGTTCTTCGAGTCCATGGAGCAGATCGCGGCGGCCTATCCGGGCATCGCGCTCGACGCGGACGAGGGGGCGCGGGCCTTCCTGCCGCTGATCGCCTCCGGCCGGCCGGTCGGCTCCTGCATCCTCGGCTTCGACTGCTCGCGCAGCTTCAGCACGGAGGAGCGTACGGTCCTCACCGCGCTCGCCGGCCTGATCGCGCACGCGATGGAGCGGGCCCGCCGGTACGACGACGAGGCGGCCCTCGCCCGCGGGCTGCAGCAGGCGCTGCTGCCGCGGCGGTTGTCGGCGCACCCGCGGGTGGAGACCGCGGGCCGCTATCTGCCGGGCACCCAGGGCATGGACGTGGGCGGCGACTGGTACGACGTGGTCGAGGCCGGGGACGGGCTCGCCCTGGTCATCGGCGATGTGCAGGGGCACGGGGTGCAGGCGGCGGCCACCATGGGCCAGCTGCGCAGCGCGGTCCGCGCGTTCGCGCTGGGCGACCGGCCGCCGGACGAGGTGCTGAGCGGCTCCAACCACCTGCTGATCGACCTGGACCCCGGTCAGTTCGCCAGCTGCTGCTACCTGCGGCTGGACCCCGCCACCGGCCGGGCCCGGATCGCCCGGGCCGGCCATCTGCCGCCGCTGCTGCGGGCCCCCGACGGCAGCACCCGGCTGCTGGACATACCCGGGGGTGTCGTCCTCGGGGTGGACCCGCACGCCCGGTACCCGGTGACCGAGCTGCTGCTGGAGCCGGACGCGATCCTCGCCCTGTACACCGACGGCCTGGTGGAGCGGCCCGGCGCCGACATCGACGACGGCATCGCGGCGCTGCGGCAGGCGCTCGCCGGGGCAGGCGCCGCCGTCGGCCGGCGCGGCGGGCGGTCCCTGGCCGGGGTCGCCGACCGGCTGACGGCCACCGCCCGGCATGCCACCGACCGCCCCGACGACGTCGCCCTCCTGCTCGCCGCCCGCCGCGCGGTTCCCGACCCCGGACCGGACCGCGCCGGCCCGCCGCGGGCGGCCGGCCCGAGGAGGCTCGGGTGACGGTCTCGCCTGAAGGCGCCCGGCAGTGTAGACATGGGCACATGGTGCGACTGCCCGGCCGGCCCGTGTCTCGGCCGCCCCGTTCTCTCGGGCACCCGCGCGCACCGCACAGCCCGCCGCGGCAGCCGCGCGGCAAGGGCGGCAAGGGTGGCAGCAGGCCGGGGGTGCTGCGGTCCGCGATGACCGGGCGCAGCGTGGCCGGTCAGGTGTTCCTGTTCCAAGTGGTGATCGTGCTGCTGCTGGTCGTCTCGGCGGTGGTGGCCCAGGTGCTCCAGGTGCGGCACGACAGCGACCGGGAGGCGACGAACCGTTCCCTCGCCGTGGCCGAGACCTTCGCCCACTCGCCCGGCATGGTCGCCGCCCTGCGCTCGCCGGACCCCACGGCCGTACTGCAGCCGCGCGCGGAGGCCGCCCGCCAGGCGAGCGGCGTGGACTTCATCGTCGTGATGAACACCGACGGCATCCGCTACACGCACCCCAAACCCGACCGCATCGGCAAGCAGTTCGTCGGCACGCTCGCCCCGGCGCTGGCCGGCGGCACGGTCACCGAGCACATCACCGGCACGATCGGCCCGCTGGTACAGGTCGTGGTGCCGGTGAAGGACTCCGGTGGCAAGGTGGTGGGCCTGGTGTCGGCGGGCGTCACCACGGCGCACGTCGGCGGGGCCGCCGAGCAGCAGCTGCCGCTGCTCCTCGCGGCGGCGGCCGCGGCGCTGGTGCTGGCCACCGGGGGCACGGCGCTGGTCAGCAGACGCCTGCTGCGCCAGACGCACGGCCTCGGGCCGTACGAGATGACGCGGATGTACGAGCACCACGACGCGGTGCTGCACGCGGTCCGGGAGGGTGTGCTGATCGTCGGCGGCGACGGCCGGCTGCTGCTCGCCAACGACGAGGCGCACCGCCTGCTGGACCTGCCGGCGGACGCCGAGCAGCGGCACGTGCTGGAGCTGGGCCTGGACGACGAGACGGAGGGGCTGCTGGCCTCGGGCCGGGTCGCCACGGACGAGGTGCACCTGGTCAAGGACCGCCTGCTGGCGATCAACCAGCGGCCCACCGACCTGCGCGGCGGCCCGCCCGGCAGCGTCACCACGCTGCGCGACTCCACCGAACTGCGCGCCCTGTTGGGCCGCGCGGAGGTGGCCCGGGAGCGGCTGAACATGCTGTACGACGCCGGGGTGGGCATCGGCACCAGCCTGGACGTCACCCGGACCGCGGAGGAGCTGGCCGAACTGGCGGTGCCCCGGTTCGCGGACTTCGCGACGGTGGACCTGTTCGACCCGGTGCTGAACGGGGAGGAGCCGCGGCCGGGAACGGCGCTGCGCCGCACGGCCTGCGCGGGCGTCCGCAAGGACTGCCCGCTGTACCCGGTCGGCGAGCGGATCCGGTTCGTGGCCACCTCGCCGCAGGCCCGCGCGCTGACGACCGGGCAGTCGGTCGTGGTGGCGCGGCTGCGGGACGAGCCCGGCTGGCGGGCACAGCACCTGGAGCGCACCGACCAGGTGCTGGCGTACGGCATCCACTCGCTGATCACCGTGCCGCTGCGGGCGGGCAGTCTGGTGCTGGGCGTGGCGAACTTCTGGCGGTCGGAGAAACCGCAGCCGTTCGACCCCGAGGAACTGGCGCTCGCGGAGGAGCTGGTGGCGCGGGCGGCGGTGTCGATCGACAACGCCCGCCGGTACACCCGCGAGCACAGCATGGCGGTCACGCTGCAGCGCAGCCTGCTGCCGCGGACCCTGCCCGAGCAGGATGCCCTGGACCTCGCCTACCGCTATCTGCCGGCGCAGTCCGGCGTCGGCGGCGACTGGTTCGACGTCCTGCCGCTGTCCGGTGCCCGGGTGGCCCTCGTCGTCGGGGACGTGGTCGGGCACGGGCTGCACGCGGCGGCGACCATGGGCCGGCTGCGCACCGCCGTGCACAACTTCTCCTCCCTCGACCTGCCCCCGGACGAACTCCTCGGCCTGCTGGACGAGCTGGTCGGCCGGCTCGACCAGGACGAGACCCCGGCGACGGGCGGGGCGGTGGTGACGGGCGCGACCTGCCTGTACGCGATCTACGACCCGGTGTCCCGGCGGTGCACGGTGGCCCGGGCCGGCCATCCGCCGCCCGCGCTGGTGCACCCGGACGGCACCGTGGAGTTCGCGGAGGTGCCCGCGGGCCCGCCGCTGGGCCTGGGCGGGCTGCCGTTCGAGACGGCCGAGCTGGAGCTGGCGGAGGACAGCCGGCTGGTGCTGTACACCGACGGCCTGGTGGAGGACCGGGAGCGGGACATCGACGAGGGGCTCGGCCTGCTGCGCGACGCCCTGCTGCGGGCGCCGGGCGCCTCCCCGGAGGACACCTGCCGTACCGTGCTGGACCGGCTGCCGGCCCGGCCGAGCGACGACGTGGCGCTGATCGTCGCCCGCACCCGGGTGCTGGGCGGCGACCGGGTCGCGGAGTGGGACGTGCCGTCCGACCCGGCGGCCGTGTCGGAGGTGAGGGCCTCGGTGACCCGGCGGCTGGCCGACTGGGGCCTGGAGGAGCTGGCGTTCACGACGGAGCTGATCCTGAGCGAGCTGGTCACCAACGCCATCCGTTACGGGCGCGACCCGATCGGGGTCCGGCTGCTGCGTGACCGCACGCTGATCTGCGAGGTCTCCGACAGCAGCACGACCTCGCCGCACCTGCGGTACGCGGCGAGCACCGACGAGGGCGGCCGGGGCCTGTTCCTGGTCGCCCAGCTCGCCGAACGCTGGGGCACCCGGTACACCCCGCACGGCAAGGTGATCTGGGCGGAGCAGCCGCTGTCCTGAGGTCCGGGGCGCGGGAAATCCGTTGAGCCGGGCCGGGACGGCGGGTGATGATCTCCGGCATGTTCTCGCGCAGAAACCGCCGGACCACCCGGCCCGTCTCCCCCGCTCTCGTCGCCGCCTGGGAAGCCCTGGACGCCGGGGACGTGCCCGGCGCCCTGCGACAGGTCCGGGCCGCCGGTGAGGACCAGCCGCTCGGCGAGGTGGCCCTGGTGGTGGGGCGGGCGGCGGGCTCCGCCGGTTTCACCGACCTCGCCGACGCCTCGGCCGCCCTGGCCGCCGCGCCGGGGGACGCGCGGGCGCTGTACGACTTCGGGTACGCGTGCATCGAGCGCGGAGTGCCGGCTCTGGCGGTTCCCGCGCTGCGGGAGGCGCTGCGCCGCAGCGACGGGGCGCTGCCCGTGCTCCGCGAGCTGGTGTCGGCGTACGAGGACGAGGGCCGGCACCAGGAGGCGGTGACCGAACTCCTCCGTCACGACGACCGCTTGGCGGACTGGCCGGACCGCTACCTGCTGGTCTACAACGCCGTCCTCGCGGGCGACCTGGACCTGGCCCGGCGCCGGCACGCGCTGCTGTCCGACCCGGAGGACGCGCGGTGGCAGCCCGCCCGGGACCGGCAGAACCGCACCCTCGCCCGGGCCGCCGACGCCGAGCGGGCGGGCGGGCTCGGCCCGGCGGACCTGCGGGGCTGGCAGTACGTGCTGGGCGGCACGGTCCTCGGCACGCTGTCGCCGTACGGCTTCGACGCGGGCATGAACGGCCGCTACGCCTTCCTGCAGGACTCCCCCGACCAGTGTCTGCGCGGTCTGCTGCGGCTGCGGACGCTGCTGGACGGCGCCGGGGTCCGGCCGCGGTCGGTGTCGCTGCTGCCCGACCGGGACTCGCGGATCCTCGGGCTCGCCGCGGCGGAGGTCCTGGGTCTGCCGGCCGAGCCGTTCGCGCCGGGCCGGCCGGACACGGTGGTCGTGGCGTACGACCTGGACGGGCTCGCGGCGCACGACGGCGGTCCTGAGCTGGTCGGGGAGCTGTTCGAGCGGGCCCCGGGGCAGGTGCTGCACGCGCACGCGTGCTGCTGGACGGACCCGCCCGCCGTCACGCCGGACAGTGCCGCCCTGCTGCATCAGACGGTGGTGGCGCCGTGGGGCGCGCAGCTGCGTCAGGCCGCCGACGGCGGGGTGGAACAGGGGCCGGCGGACGACCGTCCGGAGGCGGAGGTCGCGGCCGGCATCACCGGCGCGGACCTGTCCGACGGTGCCGACGGCGCCGGGGACAGTGCCGGGGACGGCGCGGGCCCGGCGGACGGCGACGCGGCGTTCGCCGCGTTCGCCACGGCCGTTGCGGGCACGTGGCTGCGCGGCGACCGGGCGCGTGTCCGGTCCGCCGGGCCCGTTCCGAGTTCCCGGTTCGCCTGAGCGGGGCGGCGGTCAGCCGCCGTTGAGCCGCGAGCGCAGCAACTGCTTGCCCATTTCGGCGCCCTTGCGGCTGTCGGACTGGGCCTTGCGGAACAGCTCCGCGACCTCGTTGTCCTTGTCGCGCTCGGCGTCCTGGATGTACTGCTCCAGACGCAGGGCGTTGCTCAGGCACGCCTCGACGTACCAGATGAGGTTGTAGTCCTTGTCGCGGGTGCCGGTGACGTCGCCGGTCTCGCTGGTGCTGGTCATCCGGGGTCTCCTCCTTCTGTGGACCCTGTGTCCGTTCCGCTTTCGGACACCCCGGGTACCCGTGCGACCTGCGGACACACCGGCCTATCCGGGCCGGCCCTACTCGTCGATCACCGCGCCGAAACGGGCGCCGTGCGCGGTGCCGCCGAGGGCCGCCGCGCCGTACGACCAGGAGCCCTCGGCGAGCGGTCCGGTACCGCTCGCGGGCAGCAGCCACACGAAGCCGTCGCCGGCGTTCTCGCCGGGCGCGGCGGCGACCAGTTCGGCGCGGCCGTCGCCGTCGGTGTCGGCGAGGCGCACCTGGGCGCCCCAGCCGTCGTCGGACTCGGCCGTGCCGGGGATGCCCGGGGTGTTCTGGTCGAAGGACTGGGCGTGGCCGGCGGTGAGACCGGTGCGGGAGCCGCGCAGCAGCCAGACCGCGCCCGCGTCGGCGACGGTGCCCACGTCCTCGCCGGGCGCGCCGGTCACCGCGTCGTCGTAGCCGTCGCCGTCCAGGTCGCCGCCGGCGACGGCCTGCCCGAAGTCGTCCCAGACCTCGGAGGTGCCGGGTACACCCCTGCTGGACTGGCTGATCACCTGGATCCGTCCCGAGGTGCCGCCGGGTGCGCCCGCGAACGCGGCCGGCGCGGCGAGTGTGCCCGCCGAGGCCAGCAGCAGGAAGGAGGCCGCGGCGACGGCGGAGCCTGCGGTGTGACGGGTTCTGCTGGTCATGTGCCGCACAGATCGGTTCGGGCCGGGGTGTACGGGACGGTTCAGCCGAGGGCGCGGTCCAGGTTGAACGCGGCGCTGATCAGGGACAGATGGGTGAACGCCTGCGGGAAGTTGCCCTGTTGCTCGCCGGTGCGGCCGATCTCCTCGGCGTACAGGCCGAGGTGGTTGGCGTAGGTGAGCATCTTCTCGAAGGCCAGCCGGGCCTCGTCGAGCCGGCCGGCCCGTACGAGTGCCTCGACGTACCAGAACGAGCAGATGGAGAAGGTGCCCTCGTCGCCGCGGAGGCCGTCGGGGCTGGCCTGCGGGTCGTAGCGGTAGACGAGGGAGTCCGAGACGAGGTCCTCGGTGAGCGCGTCCAGAGTGGACAGCCACTTGGGGTCGGTGGGGGCGATGAACTTGGCGAGGGGCATCATCAGCAGGGAGGCGTCCAGGACGTCGCCGCCCTCGTACTGCACGAAGGCGTTCCGCCGCTGCGACCAGCCGCGGTCCATGATCCGCCGGTAGATGGTGTCGCGGGCCTGGCGCCAGCGCCGGTGGTCGGCCGGGAGGCCCCGGTGGGTGGCGAGGCGGATGGCGCGCTCGATCGCGACCCAGCACATCAGCCGCGAGTACAGGAAGTTCTTCCGCCCGCCGCGGGTCTCCCAGACGCCCTCGTCGGGCTGGTCCCAGTGGTCGCAGACCCAGTCGACCAGGTGGCACACGTCGTCCCACTGGCCGCTGGAGATGGGCTGGGCCCACTTGTCATAGAGGTAGATGGAGTCGATCAGGGCGCCGTAGATGTCGAGCTGGAGCTGGTCGACGGCGGCGTTGCCGACCCGGACCGGAGCCGAGCCCTGGTGGCCCTCCAGGTGCGGCAGCATGCGTTCGGGCAGGTCGGAGCGGCCGTCGATGCCGTACATGATCTGCAGCGGGCCGGAGCCGTCGCCGCAGCCGGGGCTGATGTGCGTGGTGAGGAACCGCATGAACGCCTCGGCCTCGCCGCTGAAGCCGAGCCGGAGCAGCGCGTAGACGGCGAAGGCGGCGTCCCGCACCCACACGTACCGGTAGTCCCAGTTGCGCTCGCCGCCGAGCTGTTCGGGCAGGCTGGTGGTGGGGGCGGCGATGATGGCGCCGGTGGGGGCGTAGGTGAGGAGCTTGAGGGTGAGCGCGGAGCGGTGCACCATCTCCCGCCAGCGGCCCCGGTAGCGGGACTGGTGCAGCCAGCGCCGCCAGTAGGCCACCGTGGCGTTGAACTCGTGCTCCGCCTCGGCGTGGGCGCAGCCGCGCGGGGCCACCGCGCCGTCGACCTGGTCGAGGGCGAACACCGCGGACTCGCCCTCGCTCAGCTTGAAGTCGGCTCGGGCGTCGCGGGCGTCGCACTCCAGGACGACGGTGGAGGTGAGCGCCAGCGACCCGGCGGGCGACTCGAACAGGACCAGGCCGTCCACGGTGCGCACGGTGTGGGCGACGGCGCCGTAGTCGAAGCGGGGGGCGACCAGCACCCGGAAGGGGACGGTGCCGCGGACGCAGACCACGCGCCGGATCAGCCGGTGCCGGCCGGCCTCGCCGGGGGCGTCCGCGACGACCGGCATGAAGTCCTGCACCTCGCCGACGCCGTCCTCGGTGAAGAACCGGGTGATCAGCACGTTGGTGTCGGGGAAGTAGAACTGCTTGGTCCGGGCGGGTACGGCGGCGGCCAGGTCGAAGCAGCCGCCGCGCTCGGCGTCCAGGATGGCCGCGAAGACGCTGGGGGCGTCGAAGGCCGGGCAGCAGTACCAGTCGATCGTGCCGTTGCTGCCGACCAGGGCCACCGTGCGCAGGTCGCCGATGAGCCCGTGCTCGGCGATGGGCAGGTAGCGGGGGTTGCGCGGGGCGTCCTCGGGATACGGCGTCTCGGCCATCGGCGGCCTCCCGGTCGGGGCGTGGTCCGGGGTGCGGGTGTTTTCCCGCTTTCGGATGTTTTCCAGCTTAGGAGGAGTGCTTCCGTGTGGCGTGGGAAGGTGCCCTTCACCCTTCCCTGGGCGCTTCGGGATGCACGCTGCGCCGGGGAGGGGAATGGTGAGAGTGTGCTCCGTTCGGAGGCACCGGCACGGATGCGGTCATCCGGACCGAGGAGGAGGCATCATGTCGACATCCACACCCGAAGAGTCCCGTTCGTCGGACGACGTCTGCACCCCGGACGCCCTGCTCCACTCCGCGCCCCCCAGGGACGTCACCCCTGAGGACCTGGTGATGGCGGCGGGCAGGGACGTCACACCGAAGACCCTCGACTGGGCGCGTCGCAAGCTGGAGTCGGAGGGCACGGCTGCCATCGAGAAGCTGCTGCCCTAGGGCGGTCCGGGGACATCCGGGACAGGAACGGGGAACCGGCCGGGCGTGGCCGCCGAACTCACATGTTCAAGGCCTCCGCGCGCCGGTTAGGAGCGGAGGCATGGAGAACGTAC
>NZ_JBEYXJ010000104.1:0-29606 GCF_040645015.1 Streptomyces sp. NPDC046881
GGGAGGGCGGGCCGGCGGGCGGTTCCGCACGGTGCCTGGCGGTGCCGGGCGGTGCCTACAGGAACGAGTTGATCTCGATCGTCTCGTCCCGGCCCGGGCCCACGCCGATCGCGGAGATCGGGGCGCCGGACATCTCCTCCAGCGCCTTGACGTAGTTCTGGGCGTTCTTCGGCAGGTCGGAGAAGGACTTCGCCTTGGTGATGTCCTCCGACCAGCCCGGCAGGGTCTCGTAGACCGGCTTGGCGTGGTGGAAGTCGGTCTGGGAGTACGGCAGCTCCTCGACCCGCCTGCCGTCGATCTCGTAGGCCACGCAGACCGGGATCTGCTCCCAGCCGGTGAGGACGTCCAGCTTGGTCAGGAAGAAGTCGGTCAGGCCGTTGACGCGGGTCGCGTAGCGGGCGATGACCGCGTCGAACCAGCCGCAGCGGCGGTCACGGCCGGTGGTGACGCCCCGCTCGCCGCCGATGCGGCGCAGCGCCTCGCCGTCCTCGTCGAACAGCTCGGTCGGGAACGGGCCCGCGCCGACGCGGGTCGTGTAGGCCTTGAGGATGCCGATGACCCGGCTGATCTTCGTGGGGCCCACGCCGGCGCCGGTGCAGGCACCGCCCGCGGTCGGGTTGCTGGACGTCACGAACGGGTACGTGCCGTGGTCGATGTCCAGCAGGGTGCCCTGGCCGCCCTCGAAGAGCACGACCTTGTCGTCCTCCAGGGCCTGGTTCAGGACCAGCACCGTGTCGGCGACGTACGGCTTGATCTGCTCGGCGTAGCCCAGCAGCTCCTCGACCACCTGCTCGGCGGCGATGGCGCGCCGGTTGTAGAGCTTGGTCAGGATCTGGTTCTTGACGTCGAGAGCGGCCTCCACCTTCTGCTGGAGGATCGACTCGTCGTAGAGGTCCTGGACCCGGATGCCCACGCGGTTGATCTTGTCCGCGTAGGTCGGGCCGATGCCGCGGCCGGTCGTGCCGATCTTGCGCTTGCCGAGGAAGCGTTCCGTCACCTTGTCGACGGTCACGTTGTACGGCGTGATGATGTGCGCGTTACCACTGATCAGGAGCTTGGACGTGTCGACGCCACGCTCGTTCAGACCGCTCAGCTCGGAGAGCAGGACCGACGGGTCGACGACGACGCCGTTGCCGATGACCGGGACACAAGAAGGCGAGAGGATCCCGGAAGGGAGAAGGTGGAGGGCGTACTTCTGATCGCCCACGACTACCGTGTGGCCGGCGTTGTTGCCGCCCTGGTAGCGCACCACATAGTCGACGGAACCACCGAGCAGGTCCGTCGCCTTTCCCTTGCCTTCGTCACCCCACTGAGCACCGAGCAGCACAAGTGCGGGCACGCGCGTACACCCCTTCCGGGCGGGGCATGTCCAACGTCGGGGGCGTGGGCGTAAGGTTCACCGCCGCGTACCACCGCGACCGTCGTCGGTCGCACAACCGTCGGACCGGATGCCCCGGAATAGACGAAGCCCCTGGCGCAATAGCGCAAGGGGCTCTTGCACAAAGATGCTACCCGAGGAAGCGAGGCAGGACCGAGGTGGCGACTTTCGCGACGTCCGATCAGCTGCTGGTGATCATCGATCCGGCCGCACGGCAGACGGACGGAGAGTCCGTACGCATCGCGAAAGACGTGCTCAGCGCGGGTGCGGCGACCAAGGTGTGTCTCCCGGAGGGGCCGGAGGAGTTCGCCCGGGCACTGGGCCGGAGGGGATCCCGGCGGCCGGTCCTGATCGGCGACGACCGGACGCTGGTGCGGGCCGTCACGCTGCTGCACCGGCAGCGGGAGCTGGCCGGATGCGCGCTGGCGGTCGTGCCGGTGGGCCACACCCCGCTCGCCGAGTCGCTCGGGGTGCCCGGCGGGGCGGTGGCGGCGGCACGGGCGGTCCTGGACGGCGCCGAGCGGCGGCTGGACCTGCTGGTCGACGACAGCGACGGGGTGGTGCTGGGCACGCTGGGCATACCGCCGGCGCCGGTCCGGGAGCCGACGGCCCCGGTGCCGGTCCCCTCGGGCCGGCCCTGGTACCGCTCCCTGGCCCGCACCCTGGGCGCCCGCCCGGCCCGGCTGCCGGCCGTCCCCTCCCCCGGCGCGACGCGGCTGCGGGTGGAGGTCGACGGGGTGCCGGTGGTGGACCTCGACCAGCCGGTGGAGGCGGTGTCAGTGGCCCCGGGCCCCGGCGGGGTGGCCACCGTGGAGGTCCGGCCCCTGTCGGTGGGCGCCGAGGCGACCCCGCTGCTGGCCTCCGGCCGCACGGTGACGGTCACGGGCGCCGACTTCCGCTACCGAGCCGACGCGACGGTCTCCGGGCCGGTACGGCGGCGGACCTGGCGGGTGCGGGAGGGAGCCTGGGCGCTCACCCTGCCCCCTAAAGGTCTCGTGACAGATATTTAACCGCGCCGACCCCTTCCCGTACCCCTGTCACGTCCACCATCCTGCTCCATCAGGACCCACCGACAGGACAGGGAAGGGGCCTTTCGATGGCTGTGGACGAGGGCGTCGCGCCGGCGACGGGCGCGGGCGACGGCAAGGCGGTTCACCGGCTGAAACCCAATGCCGTGGGGCTGCTCGGGGTGGTGTTCATGGCCGTCGCCACCGCCGCGCCGATCACCGCGATGACCGGCAACGTGCCCTTCATGGTGGCGTCGGGCAACGGCGTCGGGGCGCCCGCGAGTTATCTCGTGGCAATGGTCGTCCTGGCAATCTTTTCCGTCGGTTTCACCTCGATGGCGAAGCACATCACGTCGACCGGCGCGTTCTACGGCTTCATCTCCTACGGCCTCGGACGGACCGTCGGGCTGGCCTCCGGACTGCTCGCCACCTTCGCCTACGTCGTCTTCGAACCCGCGCTGATCGGGATCTTCTCCACCTTCGCCACCACCACGCTGAAGGACCAGACCGGGCTGCACGTGCCGTGGTGGGCCTTCGCCGTGCTGATGCTCGCCGTCAACGCCACCGGCACCTGGTTCGGGGTCAGCGTCGCCGAGAAACTCCTCGTGGTGCTGCTGGCCACCGAGGTCACCGTGCTGGCGGCCATGGCGGTGTCCGTCGCCGCGCACGGCGGCGGGCCGCACGGGTTCACCTTCGCGCCGGTCGACCCCGTCAACGCCTTCAAGGGCACCTCGGCCGGGCTCGGGCTCTTCTTCGCCTTCTGGTCCTGGGTCGGCTTCGAGTCCACGGCGATGTACGGCGAGGAGTCCCGCGACCCCAAGAAGATCATCCCCAAGGCCACGATGATCAGCGTGCTCGGCGTCGGCGTCTTCTACGTCCTCGTCTCCTGGATGGCCATCACCGGCAACGGCGAGGCGGAGGCCGTACGGGCCGCCTCCTCCGCCAACCCGCTCGCCCTGTTCTTCGGCCCCACCGAGCGCTACGTCGGCCACTGGGCGGTCGACGTCATGCAGTGGCTGATGATCACCGGCTCGCTGGCCTGCGGCATGGCCTTCCACAACTGCGCCGCCCGCTACCTGTACGCCCTGGGCCGGGAGGGCGTCCTGCCCTCGCTGCGGGACACCATCGGCCGCACCCACGCCCGGCACGGCTCCCCGCACCTCGCCGGCCTGGTGCAGACCGCCGTCAGCGCGGTGCTGATCGGCGGGTTCTGGGCCGCGGGCAAGGACCCGTACACCGGCACCTACGTGCTGCTCGCCATCCTCGGCACCATGGCGATCCTCGTCGTCCAGGCCGTGTGCTCCTTCGCGGTGCTGGTGTACTTCCGCTCCCACCACCCCGAGAGCCGGCACTGGTTCCGCACCTTCACCGCGCCGCTGCTCGGCGGGGTCGCGATGCTCGCGGTCGTCGTGCTGCTGGTGTCCAACATGGGCGTGGCGGCCGGGCCGGAGTCCGGCTCGCTGGTGCTGAGGGCGACCCCGTGGCTGGTGGCCCTGGTCGCGGCGCTGGGCCTGGGCGGTGCGCAGTACCTCAAGCACCGTGCCCCCGAGCGGTACGCGCTGCTCGGGCGGACGGTGCTGGAGGAGACCAGGGAGCGGTGACGCTCCGCTGTGCGGGAAGCGCCGGTGCACCGGACGCCCTCGGTCGCCCGCGGCACCGTCGTGGCCGGTCGCGCGGTTCCCCGCGCCCCTGACGGGGCTCGGGTCACCGCACCTCCACGCTCAGTTCCGCCAGGCCCCGGATCACGAAGTTCGGCTTTCTCACGGGCTCGGCCGCCAGGGCCAGGGTCGGGGCCTGCCGGAGCAGGGCCGTCATGGAGGCGGCCAGTTCGATCCGGGCCAGGGGCGCGCCGATGCAGTAGTGGATGCCCGCGCTGAAGGAGATGTGCGGGTTGTCGGCGCGGGTCAGGTCCAGGCGGCCGGGGTCGGCGAAGACCGCCGGGTCGTGGTTGGCGGAGCCGAAGAGCAGGGCGACCTCCGCACCCCTGGGGATCGTCGTGCCGTCGATCTCGATGTCGTCCAGGACCCAGCGCTCGAAGAGCTGGAGCGGGGTGTCGTAGCGCATCAGCTCCTCGACCGCGGACGGGACCAGGGAGTGGTCTGCGCGCAGGGCGGCCAGCTGGGCCGGGTTGCGGAACAGCGCCCACCAGCCGTTCACCGTGGCGTTGACCGTGGCCTCGTGGCCCGCGTTGAGCAGCAGGACGGCCGTGGAGATCATCTCCTGCTCGGTGAGGCGGTCGCCCTCGTCGTGGGCCGCGATCAGGCCGGAGACCAGGTCCTCGCCGGGGTCCTTGCGGCGGGCCGCGATCAGCTCCCGCAGGTAGTCCGAGAACTCCACCGAGGCCCGGACCGCCTTCGCCGCGGTCTCCCGCGACGGGTTCAGCTCGTACATCCCGCAGATGTCCGCCGACCACGGCCGCAGGAGCGCCCGGTCCGTCTCGGGGATGCCGAGCATCTCGGCGATCACCGCCACCGGCAGCGGTTCGGCCACGTCCGTCAGCAGGTCGCCGCCGCCGTCGCGGACCAGGGCGGCCACCAGCTCGCCGGCCAGCCCTCCGACGTACGGCCGCAGCCGCTCCACCGTGCGCGGGGTGAACGCCTTCGACACCAGGCGCCGGATCCGGGTGTGGTCCGGCGGCTCCAGGTCGAGCATCCCGTGGTCGTTGAGGGTGTGGAACGGCTCGTGCTCCGGCGGGGGCGGGGTCCGGCCGAACTCCTCGTGGGTGAACCGGTGCAGGTGGGTGCGGCCGAGCCGGCGGTCCCGCAGCAGCGCCGAGACGTCCGCGTGGTGCGGGACCAGCCACTGGTCGGTCGGTTCGTACCGGATCACCCGGCCGCGGGCCCGCAGTTCGGCGTAGGCCGGGTAGGGGTCGGCGACGAACGCCGGGTCCCAGGGGTCGAAGGCGAGGTCCGCAGCAGCTGCCATGGACGGACGCTAGCCCGGCTCACCCCGGTGTGACCAGCCTCGCCTCGTAGGCGAACACCGCCGCCTGGGTGCGGTCGCGCAGGCCCAGTTTCACCAGGATGCGGCTCACATGGGTCTTGATCGTCGACTCCGCCACCACCAGCCGCCCGGCGATCTCCGCGTTCGACAGGCCCTGCGCGATCAGGACCAGCACCTCCGTCTCGCGTTCCGTCAGTTCCCCGTACGCCGCCTGCGCCCCCGGCACCGGACGGGGGGTGTCCGCCAGCCGGGAGAACTCCGTGATCAGCCGTCTGGTGACCGAGGGGGCCAGGAGCGCCTCGCCGGCTGCCACCACCCGCACCCCGTCGGCCAGCTGGCGTGCCGAGGCGTCCTTGAGCAGGAAGCCGGAGGCGCCCGCGCGCAGCGCCTGGTACACGTACTCGTCCAGGTCGAACGTGGTCAGCACCAGCACCTTCGCCGTCCCGTCGGCGGCCACGATCTCCCGGGTCGCCTCGATGCCGTTCAGCTCCGGCATGCGGATGTCCATCAGGACGACGTCCGGGGCCAGTTCGCGGACCCGCTCGACCGCCTCCCGGCCGTTGACCGCCTCGCCGACGACCTCGATGTCCGGCATCGCGTTCAGCAGCACCGAGAAACCCTCACGGACCATCATCTGGTCGTCCGCGACCAGGACGCGGATCGTCATGCCCCGCCCTCGGTCGCAGGGGCCGGCACCGGCAGGAACACCGTCACCTCGTACCCTCCCTCGGCCGTGGGGGCCGCCGTCATCTCGCCGTCCAGCATCGAGACGCGCTCGCGCATGCCCGTGATCCCGTGCCCGGCCCCGGGCGAGGGCTTCACCAGGTGCGGGGCCGGCGGCGGGCCGTTGACCACGCGCAGGCCCAGGCCGCCGAGGACATAGCCGATCTCCACCCGGGCGGTGGCGCCCGGGGCGTGGCGCAGGGTGTTGCTGAGCGCTTCCTGCACGATCCGGTACGCCGACAGCTCCACGCCCTGCGGCAGTTCGCGCACCGCGCCGGTCACCGCCTTGTCCACCGCCAGGCCGGCCTCGCGCACGTTGGCCAGCAGGCCGTCCAGGTCGGCCAGGGTGGGCTGCGGGGCGTCCGGGGCCGCGTAGTCCTCCGCGCGGACCACGCCGAGGACCCGGCGCAGTTCGGTCAGGGCCGCCACCGCGTTCTCCCGGATGGTGGTGAACGCCTTCTCCAGCTCCGGCGGCGGGTTCTCCACCCGGTAGGGCGCGGCCTCCGCCTGGATGGCGACCACCGACATGTGGTGGGCGACCACGTCGTGCAGCTCACGGGCGATCGTGGTGCGCTCCTCCAGCAGGGTGCGCCGCGACCGCTCGTGCTCGGTCACCGTCTGCTGGGCGGTCACCTCCCGCTCGGCCTGCCGGCGGATGTGCCGGACCGTGACGACCAGCAGCACCAGCGCGGACACGACCAGCATGGGGCCGGTGTCGGTGTCGTAGTGCCCGTAGCCGAAGACGGTCTCCGCCCAGAAGCCGTACAGCGCGGTCAGCAGCCACATCCAGGCCGCCGTGCGCGGGCGGGTGCGGATCGCGACGATCGTGAGCACCAGCAGATGGGAGACGAGGCTGCCCGGCAGCCAGGGCCAGCTGCCCCAGCTGCCGCCGAGGACGGCGGTGGCCGCGGTCGCCGCGAACGACAGCCAGAACGCGCCGACCGGACGCACCAGGGTCAGCAGCACCGGGACCAGCGCGAGCAGTCCGCACAGCACGGTCCCGCCGCCGGCGTCCGAGCCCGCCACGCCGGCGAGCATCGCCACGACCGCGCCGGCCACCACCACGGCGTGCGGGGTCCAGGCCGCGTAGCCCTTCAGCCGCGCGGGGAGGTGGCGGGTCAGGGGGCCGTCCACCGCCATGCGGGGCAGCGGCCGGTAGGCGAAGGCCTGGTGGAACAGGTCCTGCCGCAGCCCGCGCAGGGCGTCCGCGGCCGCGCGGAACTCGGGGCTGCGCGGCTTGTACGGCTCGAACGCGCCGTCCGGCGGATCCGGCGGCGTCGACTGCGTCTGGGTCGTCTCGATCACAGGGGAAACCGTAGGCGCGGGCCGGGTGCGCGGTCGTCCCCTTGGAGAAGGGTCCTGGGGCGTCCCTCTCAGGTACTACGGCCCGCCCGTGCCGGTCAGCGGCCTCCGGGCCGGACCACGCCCGACTCGTAGGCGAACACCGCCGCCTGGGTGCGGTCGCGCAGGCCCAGCTTGACCAGGATGCGGCCCACGTGGGTCTTCACGGTCTGCTCGGCCACGACCAGCCGCTCGGCGATCTCCGCGTTCGACAGGCCCTGCGCGATCAGCGCCAGCACCTCCGTCTCCCGCTCGGTGAGGTCGCCGACGCGCCGCCTGAGCGGGGCGCGGCCGCCGCCCCCGTCCAGGCGGGAGAACTCGGCGAGGAGCCGGCGGGTGATGCCGGGGGCCAGGAGGGCGTCGCCCGCGGCCACGACCCGCACCGCCTCGGCCAGCTTGTCCGCGGAGGCGTCCTTGAGCAGGAAGCCGGAGGCCCCCGCCCGCAGCGCGTCGTACACGTACTCGTCCAGGTCGAACGTGGTCAGCACCAGCACCCTGACGGCCGGGTGGTCCTCGGTGATCCGGCGGGTCGCCTCGATGCCGCCCAGTTCCGGCATCCGGACGTCCATCAGCACCACGTCCGGGGCCAGTTCGGCGGTCCGGGCGATCGCGTCCCGGCCGTGCACCGCCTGCCCGACCACCTCGATGTCGGGCTGCGCGTCGAGCAGCACGGTGAAGCCCTGCCGCACCATCTGCTGGTCGTCGGCGATGAGGACCCGGATGCTGCCGGTACCGCTCGTCATGGGCGCTGGTCTCCTGTCGGGGGCTGGTCGGGCGGGGTCGGGGCGCTGTCCCCGGGGAGGAAGGCCGTGACGCTGAAGCCGCCGCCCGGGGTGCGCTCCGCGAGGACGTGGCCGCCGAGCATCGCCGCCCGCTCCCGCATGCCGAGCAGCCCGTGCCCGGCGCCCGGGGAGGGCGGGACGGGGTGCCGCGGCGGGGAGTTGGTCACCACCAGGTGCAGGCCGTCCGGCAGGTGCCCGACCTCGACGCCGACCCGGGACCCCGGCGCGTGCCGCAGGGCGTTGCTGAGCGCCTCCTGCACGATGCGGTACGCCGACAGCTCCACCCCCGGGGCGTACGGCCGGACCGCGCCGACGACGTTCGCGGTCACGTCCAGCCCGGCCGCGCGGGTGTTCTCGATCAGCGCGTCGAGCCGGGCCAGCGTGGGCTGCGGGGCGTGCGGGGCCGCTCCGGTGCCGGGGCCGCCCAGGCCGTAGGGGTCCTCGGGGTTCTCGGAGCGCAGCACGCCCAGCACCCGGCGCAGCTCGGTGAGGGCCTCCAGGGCGTTGCCGCGGATGCCGGCAAGGTTCTCCAGCAGGTCCTCGGAGGGGTCCTTCACCAGGTGGGGGGCCACCTGGGCCTGGATGGAGATCACCGACATGTGGTGGGCGACCACGTCGTGCAGTTCGCGGGCGATCCGGTTGCGCTCCTCCAGCAGGGTGCGGCGGGCCCGCTCCTCGGCGGTGATCGTCGTCTGCTGGACCAGTTCGCTGCGGGCCTGCTGGCGGCTGCGCAGGATGCCGCCGATGGAGGCGGCGACACCGAACAGGGCGACGGCGACCGTGGCGGTGCCGGAGTAGTGCCCGGTGGCCAGGCCGGTGCGCAGGACGGAGGTCACCAGGGCGGTCACGGCGAGCGCGGCCACCGTGCCGCCCGGCCGCACGCGCAGCCCGAGGAGCAGCAGCACGGCCGTGTGGGCCAGCAGCGTGGGCGTCGACCAGGGCCAGTTGGGGCCGGACGACGTGACGGACTCCAGGTGGGGGCGGGCCAGCAGGGCGGTGACGGTGGCGGCGGTCAGGGACACCGCCCAGGCGGGCACCGGACGCCGGACGGCCAGGACGACGGCGGCGGCCTGGAGGGACGTGGCGAGCAGGGCGACGGGGTAGGCGAGATCGTACGACTCGGAGACGTCGACGCCGCCGGCGAGCGCGATGCCCAGGGCCGTCCAGGTCAGGAGGAGGTAGGTGAGGAGGCGGAGCCAGCGGTACCGGGAGAAGGGCGGCGCGTGGCGGGTGGGGGTCTCGCCCAGCCAGGCGCGCAGGCGCCGGCGGAAGCGGACGGTGTCGTCGGACGGGAGCCGCGGGCCCTCGGCGGGCGCGGGGCTGGGGCTCGGGTCCGCGGGCGTCACGAGGTCAACCTTAGGCATGGTGGGGGGACTTCCTCGGCGGGAGGTGGCGGTGCAGCACCCGGGACGAGCGGGTGCGGGGGCGGCGCGGGCCCTGTTCGTGGTGCCGGAAGGCCGCCCGGCACACGGTCAGCGCCAGCCCGAACAGCGGCAGCCAGGCGAGGCGGTACGCCACCCACACCGGGGAGTCGGGTGCGGTGTGCAGGCCGGGCAGGCGGCCGGCCAGGAGACCCGTGGCCGTCACGGCCATCATGGCCGTCTGGTGCCAGAGGAACACCGTCATCGCCGACGAGTTGACGAGCACCACCGCCGCCCACGCGAGCGGGCGGGCCGGCGTACGGCGCAGCCGGTCGCCCAGCAGCAGCGCCAGGCCGCACTGGGCCAGGCCGAACGTGACGGCCGCCAGGGTCGGGGGGTTCAGGTTGGAGACCGCGCCGCCGGGGACGCCGACCATGGACGCCAGGTAGCCCGCGCACCCGACGAGGGCCGCGGTGGCCGCCGTACCGCCGAGGAGCAGGGCCCACGCCGAGCGCCGGCTGCGCAGCTCGCCCCGGGCCCGGGCCGCGCCCAGGGTGTAGGGGACCAGCCAGCCGGCGGCCAGGTTCACCCAGCCGAGCCAGGACGGGCCGAGGTGCAGGCCGAAGCGGAGCAGGTCCACGTGCAGGACGACGGCGAGCGGCCAGAGCGGGTGGAGGCGGGCGACGAGCGGGGTGACGGCCGTCAGCGCGGCGAGGACCAGCAGGAACCACAGGGGGGACAGCGCCAGTTTCAACAGGGTATGGATGGTCGCCAGGGGTGTGCCGGTGAGCAGCAGGGCCGTGCCGGCCACCGTCCACAGGGTGAGGAGCGCGGCGACCGGGCGGAGCAGCCGGGTCAGGCGGCCGCGCAGCCAGTCGGCGTAGGAGTCGCCCCTCGCGCGGGCCGAGGCCAGGCCGCGGGCCGCCACCTGGCCGCCGACCAGGAAGAACACGGCCAGGGTCTGGAACAGCCAGGAGACCGGGGCCAGCCATGGCATGTGCTGCAACGGGCTCGCCGTGTGCAGACCGCCGTCCTGCGCGACCAGGGCGGTGACCAGCCAGTGGCCGAGGACGACACCGAGGATCGCCATGGCGCGCAGGGCGTCGACCGCGCGGTCGCGGGAGGCGGGGGTGGCGGCGTCCACACGGTGGGCGGCGTGACGGAGCGCGTGCAGGGCGCGGCGCGGGGCGCGGGGGCCCCGGGTCGGCTCAGCCACGGGTTACCTCCGAGGGGTGGTCGAGGGTGATCCGGGCGAGGTTGGCCAGGGAGGCCGAGCCCGGGGTGAAGTAGCCGCTGTGGTCGGCGCCGGCCGCGTCGAACACCCGGGCGCCGAACGCGGTGGAGACGGGGTCGGTGCCGAAGCCGACGGTGATGCCGAAGAGGCCGGCACGGACGTGCGGGACGTCCGCCACCCAGTCGTCGCCGCCGCGGGCCGCCCAGACACGGGCGCGGGTGCGGAGGGCGGCGACGGAGTCCGCGCCGGTGCCGGGGCTGCCGACGAGGGCGATGTCGTCCGAGTCCAGGCCGGGGGCGGCTCGGCCGCAGACCACCGAGCCGTAGGAGTGGCAGAGCAGGGAGAGGTGCGTTCCGGCGGGGGTCAGGGTGCGCAGCCGGCGTACGAAGGCGCGCAGGCGGGGGGCGGCCTCGTCGGCACGGGTGGTGGTGGTCACCGTGGTGCTGACCGTGGCCGGGGTCTCGTAGCCGAGCCAGGCGATGACCGCGACGCGGGGGGCGGGACCGTGGGCGGAGCCGGTGCGGTGGGTGAGGTGCGTGTACAGGGCCGCGGCGGCTCGGTGGAAGCGGGTGTAGGTGTCCAGGGTGGTGTCCGAGCCGGGGACCAGGACCGCGATGTGCTCGGCGTGGGCGAGGTCGCCGAGGACCTCGACGGCCTGGCCGGTGCCTCGGCCGTCGAAGGCGAGGAGGTGGCGGGACGGGGCGGCGAGGGCGCTGTCCGCCGCGGCGCGGTGCGCGTCGCCGTGGACGGCGGCCATGCGGGCCGCCTCGGTGGCGTTCTCCCGGTTCGCCTCGTAGGCGGACGGGAGGGTGGACGGGGTGAGGGGGGCGGTGAGGAGCGCGGGGCGGGGGGCGGGGATCTGCGGGCGGGCCGCGCCGGCGAGGGGGGTGACCAGGGCGGCGGTGAGGAGGGCGGCGAGGAGCGCCCGGCGCGGCCGGGTGGTCCGGGGGCGGGGGTGAGGCGCTGCCGTACCGGGGCGCGGTGGGAACGACGCCGCGTGGTGTCGGGTCGTACCGGTTCGCTGGGCGTGCCCCATGGTCGGCTTCCTTTCCGCTGCCCGGCCATCGGGCGTGACGGGAAAGGAAGTTACGGAGCGGGGGCGGTCGTCGGCGTCCCGCCAGGGAGCTGTCCCGGGAAGTGGCTCTCAGGTATGACGGGTAGCACCCGGGACGGCCCCGCAGGGGCGGAACGCGGTCGCCTACCAGGCCAGTTGGGCGATCTCCTCCGCCACCACCGCGCACGCGTCGGCCGCCGGGTCGATCAGCGGGAAGTGGCCCACGTCCTCCAGCAGCGTCAGCCCGGCCACCTCCCCCGCCTTCGCCGCCGCCTCCGCGTACGACTCGGCCACCTGCTGCGGCACCACCAGGTCGGCACGGCCCTGGACGAGGGTCGTGGCGATGCCCGTCGGCAGCAGCAGCACCGGGTCCGCGTACGGGCGGCGCAGGGCGAAACCGTCCGGCCCGCCGAGGAGTTGCAGGGAGGCGTGCCCGCAGACGTCCAGCTTCTCCGCCACCTCGAAGTCCGCGATCGGGGCGAGCGCGACGACACCGCGCAGCGGCGCCGGGCCGTCCGTGCGCCAGGCGGCGTCCGCGGGGAGGACGTGGCGGGCCGCCGCCCACAGCGCCAGGTGCCCGCCCGCCGAGTGCCCGGTCAGGACCGTACGGCGGGGGTCAGCCTGCGGCAGCGCCTCGCGGACCAGCGCGGGCAGGGCGTCCAGGGCCGCCGCGACGTCGTCGAAGGTGTCGGGCCAGCGGCCGGCCGACGGAGTGCCGTCGGCCGTGTCGTCCCCGGCACCTCCCCGCCGGTACTCCACGTTGGCCACCGCGAAGCCCCTGCGGGCCAGGTAGTCCGCGAAGGGCGTGATGTGGCGGCGGTCGTAGGGGGCCCGCCAGGCGCCGCCGTGCAGGACGACCACCAGCGGGGCGAGCGCGCCGGAGTCCGGGCCGGGGCGGGGCGCGTAGAAGTCGATCACCTGGTCGGGGTGGTCACCGTACGCGACCGTGGCGTCGGGATCGACCGGGGCGTGCGAGAAGGCCGACTCCTCTTCGGCGGCGGCGCGGGCTGCTGCGGCGTCGTCCGGCATGCTCCAACCTCTCAGCGACAGAACCAGTGTGGCGGACCAGGTGGGAAATCGGCCGTCGGCCGGGACGGTATCAGTACGGTGACGTGCGGGGATACGGGGATGTCACACACGGTGAGGACCACACGGTTCCGGGCGGATGCCCAGGCCCCGCGCCGGGCGGCGCGGGGCCCGCACAGCGCCGGTGCTAGGCCAGTTCCTCCCCCAGCACCCGGGCCGCCCGCTCCACGTCCCGGAAGCCCACGTACAGCGGCGTGAAGCCGAAGCGGAGGACGTCCGGATGGCGGAAGTCGCCCACCACGCCCCGGGCGATCAGGCGTTTCATCACCTCGCCCGCGTCCGGGCAGCGCAGGGCGATCTGGCTGCCCCGCTCGGCGTGCCGCTCGGGCGTCACGCACTCCACCCGGCCGGGCTCGGTGTACTCGGCCACGCACCGCAGGAAGAAGTCCGTCAGCGCCAGGGACTTGGCGCGGACGGCGGCGACCGGGACCCCGTCCCAGACGTCGAGGGCGGCTTCGAGCGCCAGCAGGGACAGGATGTCGGGCGTGCCGACCCGGCCGCGCGGCGCGCCCGCCGCCGGGGTGTAGGACGGGCTCATGCCGAAGGGCTCGGCGTGCGAGTTCCAGCCGGGCAGCGGGGAGTCGAAGCGGTCCTGCAGGCCCTTGCGCACGTACAGGTACGCCGGTGAACCGGGCCCGCCGTTCAGGTACTTGTAGGTGCAGCCGACCGCGAGGTCGACGCCGTGCTCGTCCAGGCCGACCGGCAGCGCGCCCGCGCTGTGGCACAGGTCCCAGACCGCGAGGGCGCCGGCGGCGTGCACCGCGGCGGTGAGCGCCGGGAGGTCGTGCAGCCGGCCGGTGCGGTAGTCGACGTGGTTGAGCAGCACCGCGGCCGTGCGGTCGCCCAGCGCCGCCGGCACCTCGGCCGGGGTCACCGGGCGCAGCGTACGGCCGGTCAGCCGGGCCGCCGACTCGGCGATGTAGCCGTCCGTGGGGAAGGTCGACGCGTCGACCAGGAGTTCGTCCCGGCCGGCGTCCGCCATGCGGATCGCGGCGACCACCGCCTTGAAGACGTTGACGCTGGTCGAGTCGCCGACGACGATCTGGCCGGGCGCCGCGCCGACCAGCGGGGCGATCCGGTCGCCGATCCGCTCGGGCGCCGTCCACCAGCCGCTCTCCTCCCAGGAGCGGATGCGCAGTTCGCCCCACTGGCGGCGGACGACGTCCGCGACCCGGTCGGGGACGTGCGCGGGCAGGGCGCCCAGGGAGTTGCCGTCGAGGTACACGACGTCGTCGAGGACGAAACGGTCCCGCAGGGAGGCCAGTTCGTCGGCCTCGTCCAGTTTCCGCGCGAGCAGGGGCAGCTCAGACATGGGACCTCGCCGTCCACAGCTCGGGGAAGACGTTGTTCCGGGCGCGCTTCTCCAGCCAGGCCACGCCGGCGGAGCCACCGGTGCCGGCCTTGGCGCCCATCGCGCGCCGGGTGGCGACCAGGTGGTCGTTGCGCCAGCGCCAGACCAGTTCGGCGACATCGGTCAGCGCCTCGCCGAGCCGGGCCTGCTCGTCGTTCGGGTCGCCCGCGTAGACGGCGGTCCAGGCGGCCTCGACGGCCTCGGAGGGCTCGTAGCGCGTGGAGACGTCCCGGTGCAGCACGGAGGCGGGGACGGCGTGGCCGCGGCGCGCGAGGAGCCGTACCGCCTCGTCGTACAGGCTCGGCTCGTGCAGGGCCTTCTCCAGTTCCGCGTGGACGCGGGGGGTGCCGCGGTGCGGCACGAGCATGGAGGCGGACTTCTCGCCGAGCAGGAACTCCAGGCGCCGGTACATCGCCGACTGGAAGCCGGAGCCCTCGCCGAGCGCGCCGCGGTAGGAGTTGAACTGGGCCGGGGTCAGCTGGCCGAGCGGCTTCCAGGAGGCGTTCAGGGCCTCCAGTTCCCGCACGGAGCGCTTCAGCGCGGCGATCGCGGTGGGCACGTCGTCCGAGCGGAGCGCCCGGGCGGCGGTCTCCCACTCGTGCACGATGACGGTGAACCACAGCTCCATGACCTGGGTGGTCACCAGGAAGACCATCTCTCCGGGGTCGTCGGAGAGGGTGTGCTGGAGGTGGGTGAGGACGTCTGCCCTGACGTAGTCCTCGTACGGCGTCGTCCCCGCGAAATCCAGGTTCGGGGTCTCGGGCTCAGCGGCCTCGTGAGGGGGGTGAGCCTGTTGGGACATCGCTGTCTCCTGTTGTTACTCCGGGTAGCGGTCCGCCCCTGCCGATGCCGGCACGGGGGCCCCGGTCCCCACCCCGCATCCTCCGCAATGCCCCCGGGTACGGCAAGGCCCGCCTGCTGCCAGACGGGCCACACCGGTGACCGCTCCGCGGGTCAGCCCAGGGTCTGGGCCGCCGTCGGCGAGGAGTCCTTCAGGAACTGCGTGCAGCGCTCGTACTCGTCCTGCTCGCCGATCGCCTGCGCGGCGCGGGCGAGGGCGTGCAGGGCGCGCAGGAAGCCGCGGTTCGGCTCGTGCTCCCAGGGGACGGGGCCGTGGCCCTTCCAGCCGCTGCGGCGCAGGGCGTCCAGGCCGCGGTGGTAACCCGTACGGGCGTAGGCGTACGACTCCACGACCGAGCCCCGCTCGAACGCCTCGTCGGCCAGCTGGGCCCAGGCGAGGGAGGAGGTCGGGTACTGGGCGGCGACGTCCGCGGGAGCGGTGCCGGCCGCCAGGGCCTGGCGGGGCTCCGGGTCGTCGGGGAGGTGGGTGGGGGGCGGACCGCCAAGAAGGTTCTCGTGAATCGTCATGGGTTCAGTCTGTCGTACGCGCCGCCGCACGGCTTGACCGACGGCACTGCAACCCCCCAGGGGCGCGGGGAACTGCGCGACCGGCCACGACGGGCCCGCGGCCGAGTACGGCTGACAGAAACGCGGGGAACTACACGACCAACGGCACCGCAACCCCCCAGGGGCGCGGGGAACTGCGCGACCGGCCACGACGCACCCCGCAGCCCGGTACGGCGCCCGGCCCCCACGACGAAACCGACACGCACCCCGGCGGAGCCGACCCGCGCCGCCGGCGGAGCTACCCGCGACCCCCCGCCTCCAACGGCGGAGCCGCCACGCTGCCGTGCGTACGGCACTCCGGGCGGCGACAACCGGGCGCCGGCCGCCGGACCAGGGCGAACGCCACGGCCGCCCCCAGCACCAGCACCCCCGCGCACATCGGCATCGCCCGGTCGAACGCCGCGTCGAAGGCGGCCGGCGAGCGGTACGCCTCCGGCCCCATCCCGGCGAGCAGCGGGAGCGCCGCCACCGCCACCAGCCCCGCCGCCCGCGCCGCCGCGTTGTTGATGCCGCTGGCCAGCCCCGCCCGGGCGGGGTCGACGGAGGCGAGCACCGTGGCGGTCAGCGGGGCCACCAGGGTGACCATGCCGGCGCCCATCACCAGCAGGGCCGGGAGCACATCGGTGAGGTAGTCCGCGTCCCGGCCCACCCGCAGCATCAGCAGCATCGCCGCCGCGCACAGCAGGGGACCCACGGTCAGCGGCAGGCGGGGACCCGTGCGGTCGGCGAGGGCGCCGGAGCGGGAGGAGAACAGCAGCATCAGGGCCGTGGTGGGCAGCAGGGCCGTACCGGCGGCCAGCGGCGAGTAGCCGGCCACCACCTGGAGCTGGAGGGCGGTGAGGAAGAAGAAGCCGCCGAAGGCCGCGTACACGCACAGGGTGACGAGGTTGACCGCCGTGAACTGGCGGGAGGCGAAGACGTCCGGCGGCAGCATCGGGTCCGGGCGGTGCCGCTCGACCCCGACGAACGCCACGGCGGCCGCCAGGCCCGCCACCGCGGTCACCGCCACCGCCACCGAGCCGCCCCGCGCCTCGATGAGCGCGTACGTCAGCAGGGCGAGGGCGAGGGCGCCCAGGGCCGCCCCGAGGACGTCGAAGCGGCCGTGGGCGCGATGGTCGGCGGATTCCGGTACGTGCCGGAGGGCGACCGGCACGCACAGCAGCGCCAGCGGCACGTTGAGCAGGAACACCCAGCGCCAGCCGGGGCCGGCCACCAGCCAGCCTCCGAGGAAGGGGCCGACGGCGGCGCCGATGCCGCCGAAGCCGGACCACAGGCCGACCGCGCGGCTGCGGTCGTCGGGGTGGAAGGACGCCTGGATCAGCGCGAGGGAGCCGGGGGTGAGGAGAGCGCCGCCGATGCCCTGCAACGCCCGCGCGGCGATCAGTACGGCGGGGCTCGGCGCGAGACCGCACAGCAGGGAGGCGGCGGCGAACCACACCACGCCCAGCACGAAGATCTTCCGCCGTCCGTAGCGGTCGCCGAGCGAGCCGCCCAGCAGGATCAGCCCGGCCAGCGTGACCATGTACGCGTTGACCGTCCACTGCAGGGCGGCGAGGTCGGCGTCGAGGTCGCGGCCGATGCGCGGCAGGGCGACGTTGACGACGGTGGAGTCCAGCATCGCCATGCTGGAGCCCAGGACCGTGGTGAGCAGGATCCACCTGCCCTGGGGCGAGGCCAGCCGGACGTCGGGCATGCCCCCAGGTATACAGCGGGCCCGGCGGCCTGGACAGCCGCCGGACCCGCCGCACCCACCGCTTACTTGATCTTGTTACCCGCCGAGCGCAGGTTCTGCGTGGCCTCGACGACACGCGCGGCCATGCTCGCCTCGGCCAGCTTGCCCCAGGTGCGCGGGTCGTAGGCCTTCTTGTTGCCGACCTCGCCGTCGACCTTCAGGACGCCGTCGTAGTTCGCGAACATGTGACCGGCGACCGGACGGGTGAACGCGTACTGGGTGTCGGTGTCCAGGTTCATCTTCACCACGCCGTTCTCCAGCGCGGTCTGGATCTCCTGCTCGGTGGAGCCGGAGCCGCCGTGGAAGACGAAGTCGAACGGGGAGGCCTTGCCGAACTTGGCGGCGACGCCGTCGTTCAGCTCCTTCAGCAGCTCCGGGCGCAGGACGACGTTGCCCGGCTTGTACACGCCGTGCACGTTGCCGAAGGAGGCGGCCAGCAGGTAGCGGCCCTTCTCGCCCAGGCCCAGGGCCTCGGCGGTGCGGATCGCGTCGTCGACGGTGGTGTACAGCTCGTCGTTGATCTCGTGCGAGACGCCGTCCTCCTCGCCGCCGGTGGGGGTGATCTCCACCTCGAGGATGATCTTGGCGGCGCGGGCCTGCTCCAGCAGCTCCTGGGCGATCGCCAGGTTGTCGGCGAGGGTCTCCGCCGAGCCGTCCCACATGTGGGACTGGAACAGCGGGGTGAGACCGGCGTCGACGCGCTTCTTGGAGAGCGCCAGCAGCGGACGCACGTACCCGTCCAGCTTGTCCTTCGGGCAGTGGTCGGTGTGCAGCGCGATGTTGACCGGGTACTTCTCGGCGACGATGTGCGCGAACTCGGCGAGCGCCACCGCGCCGGTGACCATGTCCTTGCTGTACTGACCGCCGAGGAACTCGGCACCGCCGGTCGAGATCTGGACGATGCCGTCGCTCTCCGCCTCCGCGAAGCCGCGCAGCGCCGCGTGCAGGGTCTGCGAGGAGGTCACGTTGATGGCCGGGTAGGCGAACTTGCCTGCCTTCGCCCGGTCGAGCATCTCGTTGTAGACCTCGGGGGTTGCGATGGGCATCTGTCCGCTCCTTGTGTTGCGGGTTGGGGTTCTGCGTTACGGCCCTGACCTAGACCTGGGGTTGCGACGTCATCGTCGGCCCCATCTTTCCAGACGAGGGGCGCGGCTCGGCGCCCCCGGTCAAGTCCAGATCACACCGCGTCGTCAGTCCAGACCCAGTTCATCCTTCGAGAAGGCGAACACGTACGGCACGCCCGCCTGCTCGGCGATCGCCTCGGCCGCGCCGGTGGCCCGGTCCACGATCGTGGCGACGGCGACGACCTCCGCGCCGGCCTCGCGCAGCGCCTCCACAGCGGTCAGCACGGAGCCGCCGGTGGTGGAGGTGTCCTCGACGGCCAGCACCCGGCGGCCCTTGACCTCGGCGCCCTCGATACGGCGCTGCAGACCGTGCGCCTTGCCCTGCTTGCGGACCACGAAGGCGTCCAGCGTCCTGCCGCGCGCCGCGGAGGCGTGCAGCATCGCGGTGGCCACCGGGTCGGCGCCCAGGGTGAGTCCGCCGACGGCCTCGTAGTCCAGGTCGGCCGTCAGGTCCAGCATGACCTGACCGACCAGCGGCGCTGCCTCGCCGTCCAGCGTGATGCGGCGGAGGTCGATGTAGTAGTCCGCCTCCTTGCCCGACGACAGGGTCACCTTGCCGTGCACCACGGCCTTGTCCTTGATCTGCTGCAGCAGCGCGCCGCGTACATCCGTCATGCCGACCAGCTTAGAGGCGCCGCCAGCTCCAGGTCGTCGTGGCCTCCAGCGGGTCCAGCGGGGTGACCAGGCGCGGAAGGGTGTTCAGCCCGTTCGGCGGACCCGTCTGCGGCTCGACGCAGACGGCCTCGGCCTGCTCGTCGTAGACCACCACCCACTCCTCGCGGCTGGTCACCCTCAGCTCCAGCTGCTCCGGCCAGGTGAGGGTGACGTCGACGCCGCCGGGCATGCCGAAGCAGTCGTCCCAGGGGCCCGGCCGCGGGTCGATGCGGTTGCCGGTGGGCAGGTGGTCGGCGCCGCGCTCCTCCTGCCAGGCGGGCTTGAAGTCCAGCAGCACGTCCCGGCCGCCGAGGTTGCGGTGGAACCAGGGGTGCCAGCCGAGCTGGGCCGGGAAGGAGTCGTCGTACGTCTCCACGGACATCGTCAGCGTCAGGCTGTCCTCGGCGAGCGCGACGACCTGGGTGACGCGGCCGGGGTGCGGCCAGGGGTCGGTCAGCTCGTACGTGATCACCGCCTCGTCCTGCGTGACGCGCGCGGTGCGCCAGGCGCCGTCGCGTGCGGTGCCGTGGATGGCGTGCGGCGGGGCGTTCAGCGGCATCTGGCGGACGGTTCCGCCGTCCAGGAAGCGGCCCTCCCGGGTCCGGCCGCACCAGGGCACCATCGGGAAGCAGCCGTAGCGCTCGCCCTGCCGCAGCAGCTCCACTCCGCCGATCCGGAGCCCGCCGATGCGGCCGCCGTGGCCGGGCCGCACGGTCACTTCCGCGTCGCCCGCGGTCAGCGTGATGTCTTCGTTACTCACGGGACCGACCCTACTGGGGCGATCAAGGGGGCGGGCAGGAAGCGGTCAGCGGCGTTTGCGCAGGGCGCGGGTGACCACGATCGCCGAGGCCAGGGCCAGCGCCGCGGCGGGTGCCGCCCAGCGCACGGCGGGGTTGCCGGTGACGGTCTGGGGGGCCGGCACGGGGGCGTAGCGGCCGCGCGGCGGGGCGTGGTCGACCTCCTCGGCGCTGCGGCCGATCATCGTGCGGCGCGCGTGCGCGGCCTCGGCGGGCGGTTCGCCCGTGTCGGCGAAGTCGCCGGAGAGCCGGTCGGGGTGCAGGGCGCGGGCGGGGCTGCCGGTGGCTCCGGTCTCCACGGCCCGCTCCGGCTGCTCGTCGCCGTCCGCCAGGGTCTCGTCGCCGTCCGCCGCCAGGTTCTCCAGGAAGCGGGTCAGCAGCCTGGTCGCCGCCGCGGTCACCGTCTCCGCCGGCAGTTCCGTGATCCGGCCGGACGCGTCCGCGGTGCCCTCCGCCGTGACCGTGCAGCCGCCTTCGGTGTCGGTGAGGGTCAGGGTGAGGGCGAGCTTGACCGCGCCGGTGCCGCGGGACTCGGTGGCGTCGCCGTCGACGGCGTACGTGCCGTCCTCCTGGAGGGTGACGCGGGCGGTGCCCCGGTAGGTGACGGAGTGTCCGCCGACACGGAGTTTCAGCCGGCCGGCGAGCGGTTCGGCACCGGCCTCCTGTTGCAGGCCGGGGACGGCCCGGGCCACGCGGGCCTGGTCGGCCAGTGCGGTGCGCAGCCGCTCTGCGGGGACCGGGACGAAGACCTGGTGCTCCATGGTCCGGGAGCCTACCCAGTTGCGACCGGAACTCACCCGCCCCCGCCGAGGGCTCCGCCCCGACCTCCGGCTCACCCACCCACCCCGGCCGGCCGGCAACCGAGCGCCCCGCATCCGCCCTGCTCGCCCGGCGACGCCACCCGGACGACGCTCGGCCCCGCCGCCCTCTCCCCGGCCGTCCCCCGCCCCGGACGGCCGGCAGCGAGCACCCCAGCATCCGCCCCGCCCCCGCCCTGCTCACCCGGCGAAGCCACCCCGACGACACTCGGCCCCGACCGGCCGGACGGCCCCTCCGCACCCCTCTCAGTACCTCGGATGCACCAGCGTCGACGCCCGCACCCCCCGCACCCGCGTCCGTTCCGCCGCCCGGGCGTCCGCTGCCAGGGCGGTCCGGGTCAGGGTGGTCGAGTGGCCGGCGGGCGCGCGCAGGGGCGGTGGGGCGGGGCCGGGGGCCGCGAGGAGGAAGCCCCAGTCGTGGGGGGCCCGGGACGTGCCGGTCGAGCGGTCGGGGCCGGGGGCGAAGCCGGTGTCGTGGCCGAGGACCCGGTAGGGGGAGACGGCGAACCCCGCGGTGCGCAGGGTCGCGGCGACGGTCCAGAAGGCGCGCGGGCGGGTGGTGACGGGGCCCGCGTGCACCACCAGGCGGCCGCCCGGGGCCAGCACGCGGCGGGCGAGGCCGTAGAACTCCTGGGAGTACAGCTTGGTGCTGGCGGTGATGCCGGGATCGGGAAGGTCGGCGATGACGACGTCGTACGCCGGCCCGCGCGCCCGCCGCAGCCGGCCGAGCGCGTCGGTGGTGGTGACGCGCACCCGCCGGTCGGCGAAGGCGTGCCCGTTGGCGGCCGACAGGCCGGGGTCGCGGCGGGCCAGGTCCACCAGGACGGGATCGAGTTCGACGACGTCGACGCGGCGCACCCCGCGCCGGCGCAGCACCTCACGGGCGGCCAGGCCGTCGCCGCCGCCGAGGATCAGCACGCGCGCGTGCGGGCCGGTCAGGGCGGGTCCCACCAGCGCCTCGTGGTAGCGGCGGGCGTCCCGGCCGCCGACGCGCAGGCGGCCGTCGAGGAAGAGGTCGAGGGGCCGTCCGTGGGTGCCGCCGGCCAGCACGACCTCCTGGACGTCGGTCTGCACGGCCACCCGGACGTCGGTGCCGTACACGGCGTGCCGGGCGGCCCGTTCGAAGTCGCCGGCGAGGGCGGCGGCGGAGGCGAGGACGCCGAGGACGACGAGGCCGGTGAGCGTCAGGGTCCAGCGGGCGCGGCGGGTGAGGTCGCGGCGGAAGAGGCCGAGGACCAGGGCACCGCCCGCGACCACGTTGACCGTGCCGGTCAGCAGCGCTCCGGTCAACTGGCCCAGGAACGGCAGGAGAAGGAAGGGGAAGGCGAGGCCGCCGACGAGGGCACCGACGTAGTCCGCGGCGAACAGGTCGGCCACCGCGCCGCCCGCGTCCTGCCGCCGGATGCGCTGGATCAGCTCCATGAGCAGCGGGACCTCGGCGCCGATGAGCAGGCCGATGGCGAGGGAGAAGGCGACCAGGAGGCAGCGCGGCCCGTCGGCCCACATCCCGCCCCAGCCGGCGGTCCAGGCGAAGACGGCGTACAGGGCCATGGCGCTGCAGCCGCCGACCAGCGCGAGGGCCGACTCGACGGCGCCGAAACCGGCCGCCGCGCGCCAGCGCAGCCGTTTGGCGGCGAGGGAGCCGATGCCCATCGCGAACACCATCACGGACAGCACCACGGAAGCCTGGGTGACCGAGTCACCGATCAGGTAGGAGGCGAAGGCGACGAGTTCGAGCTCGTACACGAGCCCGCAGGCCGCGCAGACGAAGACGCACACGAGGACCAGGAACCGCCCGGTGCCCGGCCGGACGGGCAGCCGGGCGGGGCCTGTCCGGGACGGCGGGGCGCCCGGGGGCGCGGGGGCGTGCGGTTCGATCACGCTGCGACGTTACGTCACACACTCGGCACGCTTCGTCACCCACACGTGTGGATCTGCGGGCAGTTGACGCAGTGCTGGTTTATGCCGCCGTCACCTCGGCCGTGCCGCTCCCGCCCGGGCCCCGACCCGGGTCCGGGTGGCCACCAACTGCCCGTCCTGCGGGTAGGCGTGCCAGGTGCGCCAGTGCACCTGGCCCTCGTGCCGCTGGGCCAGCATCGCGGTGAAGGCGTGCGGGCTGCCGGGGAAGACACCGGCGAGGCCGTGCGGATGGTCGGAGACGAGGGCCAGCAACTCCTGGGCGCGGCCCTCGAACGAGCCGGGGGTGAGCACCTCCACGCGGGCGGCGAACTCGTACTCCCAGTCGCCGATCCGCTTGGCGACGCCCAGCGGCAGCGGGGTGCTGGAGCCGGGGATGCACGCGACGGTCTCCGAACAGATGCCTCGCTCCTCCTCCAGGAGCACCTGATGGGACGCGCCGAGCAGCCGCAACTGCAGTTTCACGCCCGTGAGTTCGAGATCGAGCGCGGCCAGGGCGGGCAGCGGCTCGCGTCCCAGGGCCCAGGCGAGGTCGGCGGCGCGCGTATCGGTGTAGGAGGTGTTCAGGGTCGTGAGCATGGATCGGCTCCGCTGGCACGCAAATGAAGGGGAGGTCGGCCATGTCAGCCCAGCCGGTCCGGCCGGGGCGGGGACTCTGGGGGACGTCCGAGGGGCTGCGTTGGCGTTGTAGAGGGAATCATGAACAGTGGCGCCGTCACAGCGTTTTTACCCAACTTCGTGGGGTTTCCATCCCTCAGAGGGCTACACAGCTCAACTGTTCAACTATGGCGTGCGCCGGGCGCGGGGACGGACGGGCCGAGCGCCCGCCGGACGGTCCCTCCGGCGGGCGCTCGGTGGTGCGCGGCCCGGCTGCGGTTCCCCCGGTTCCGGGAGCTCGGCTGCCCCGTGTCAGCTGCCTCCCCCGCATCCGCCCCCGCCGCACGAGGAGCCCCCGCCGCACGACGAACCCCCGCCGCAGGAGTGACCGCCCCCGCAGGAGTGACCCCCGTGCCCCCCGCCGTGGCCTCCGTGGCCTCCGTGTCCGCCGGACGAGCCGGAGTCACCGCCGCCGACCCACCAGCTGCTCGACCCGCTGTCCGTGGAGGACGACGAGGACGAGGAGCCGTACGACCGGCTGCGCCCGCGGCCGCTCTTGTGCAGCGAGAGCCGGGCGTTCCGGCTCCGGCGGGCCCGGCCCGCCGCGAGGAACACGATCACGACCACCGCCAGGATGATGCCTGCGAACATGGCGCCACCCTCCTTCCCTTCCCCCGAAGCGGCCCCCCGTGGGCGCCTCGCGTGTGCCGCGCCTCGCGCGGTGCCGGGGGGATGCCCGGCCGCTTCCCACCCCAAAGCAGAGTTGAGCAAGTTCTGAGGGTCCACCCGGGAAAACACCCTCTGACCTGCAGCGCAAGGTGATTCGGGGGCCACCGGGACGGATGCGCAGCATTGCCTGAAGGTGAGTTGAGGAAACCCGGGCTTGAGCGCAGGATGGCCGGCATGACCTCCAGCGCACGTCCTCACCTCAACCGCCGGCTCGCCGAGTTCGGGACGACGATCTTCGCCGAGATGTCGGCGCTCGCCGTGGCGACCGGGGCGATCAACCTGGGCCAGGGCTTCCCCGACACCGACGGCCCCGAGGAGATCCGGGAGGCCGCCGTCCGGGCGCTCCGCGACGGCCGCGGCAACCAGTACCCGCCCGGCCCCGGCATCCCCGAACTGCGCACCGCGATCGCCGCGCACCAGCAGCGCCACTACGGCCTGTCGTACGACCCGGACACCGAGGTGCTGGTCACCGCGGGCGCGACCGAGGCGATCGCGGCCTCGCTGCTGGCGCTGGTCGAGCCGGGCGACGAGGTGGTGGCGCTGGAGCCGTACTACGACTCGTACGCGGCGAGCATCGCCATGGCGGGCGGCACCCGGGTGCCGGTGACGCTGCGGCCGCACGACGGCAGCTTCCGGCTGGACCTCGACGAGCTGCGGGCCGCCGTCACCGACCGGACCCGGCTGCTGCTGGTCAACACCCCGCACAACCCGACCGGTACGGTGCTCACCCGCGCGGAGCTGGCCGCGATCGCCGAGCTGGCGGTGGAGCGGGACCTGCTGGTGGTGACCGACGAGGTCTACGAACACCTGGTCTTCGACGGCGCCGGGCACCTGCCGCTGGCCACGTTCCCCGGGATGCGCGAGCGGACGGTGAGCATCGGCTCGGCCGGCAAGACGTTCTCGTTCACCGGCTGGAAGGTCGGCTGGGTGACGGCCGCGCCGGCGCTGGTGAGCGCGGTCCGCTCGGTGAAGCAGTTCCTGACGTACGTCGCCTCGGGCCCGTTCCAGTACGCGGTGGCCGAGGCGCTCGCCCTGCCCGACTCCTACTTCGAGGAGTTCCGCCGGGGCATGCTGGTCCGCCGGGACATCCTGGCGGAGGGGCTCACGGCGGCGGGCTTCGAGGTGTTCCGGCCGGCCGGCACCTACTTCGTCACCACCGACATCCGGCCCCTCGGCGAGAAGGACGGCTTCGCCTTCTGCCGCGCCCTGCCGGAGCGGGCGGGCGTGGTGGCCATCCCGAACGCGGTGTTCTACGACGACCGGGAGGCGGGGGCGCCGTTCGTGCGCTTCGCCTTCTGCAAGCGGGAGGAGGTCCTCCGGGAGGCGGCGGAGCGGCTGCGCCGCATGTGAGCGCGGACGGGTACGGCCCGGGGGCGGGAGCCCCCGGACCGGTCGGGGGTGCCGTTACTCCCCGTCGTCCTCGGGCTGCTCGGACTCGTCGACCTCCTGCTCCAGGCCGAGCTGCTCCACCAGCCACTTGTCGAACTCGATCGCGGCCCGCACCCAGCTGACCGTGGAGGAGACGAAGTGGTTGATGTCGACGCCCGTGCCGATCAGCATCTGGGCCTCGCCGATCAGCCGGACGGTGCCGTCGTCGTGGGTGTGGGTGTACACCTTCGGCCACAGGGTGCGGCGGTTCCAGTCGTCGATCGACTCGAGCAGCTGCGGCTTCTCGTCGATCTTGTGCGGCCGGTCGTAGAAGGTCCGCACCGAGAAGATCGCCTGTTCGGCCTCTCCGCGGAACATGAAGTAGGTGCGGAACTGCTCCCACGGCGCGGCGAGGTCACCCTCCTCGTCGACGACGTACTTCAGCTCCATCTGGTCGAGAAGCTGCTTCACCAGGTCCTGATCCGGGAGGACGGGGCCCGCCGGTCCTTGGGGCTGCGGTTCGGGCTGGCCCCCGAAATTCGGAATCGAGGACGGGTCGATGCTCACCGTGTTTTTCCCTTCATGCGGATGCCGCCATCCTCCCCCAGGAGGGGCGGGGGATGGCAACCCCGTGCCGCCTGTCAGCCGAGGGCGGAACGGGAACCGGCGGGGCCGGGGTGAGTGATGATGTGGTCATGCGCATACCCGGAGCGGTACGAGCGGCCCTGTGGGTCCTGTGGTGGGGCTGTCTGGCGTTCTCGGTGTGGTTCTTCTGGTCCGTGTACGACGCCATGACCAGCGTCTGAGCGGCCCGCACGGCGCGCCGGCCCCCCGGCCCCCCGGCCCGGCGGGCTGCCGGGACGAGGGGCCGTGGTGTGCCCGCGCGGGGCCTACAGGGTCTTGCCGGTCGCGGGGCCGACCAGCAGGCCGTCGCCGAAGCGGTCGACGCGGACCGTGTCGCCGTCCTTGACCTCGCCGGACAGGATCTCCTTGGCGAGCCGGTCGCCGATGGCGGTCTGCACCAGGCGGCGCAGCGGCCGGGCGCCGTAGGCCGGGTCCAGGCCCTCCTCCGCCAGCCAGGCCAGCGCCTCGGGGGTGACCTCCAGCGTGAGCCGCCGCTCGGCCAGCCGCCTGGTGAGCCGGCCGATCTGGAGCCCCGCGATCCGCTCCAGCTCGGGCTTGGTCAGCGCCGAGAAGACCACCAGGTCGTCCAGCCGGTTGAGGAACTCCGGCTTGAAGGAGGACCGGACGACCTCCAGGACCTGTTCCTTCTTCTGCTCCTCGCTGCTGAGCGGGTCCATCAGGAACTGGCTGCCCAGGTTGGAGGTGAGCACCAGGATGGTGTTGCGGAAGTCGACCGTGCGGCCCTGGCCGTCCGTCAGCCGGCCGTCGTCCAGCACCTGGAGCAGGATGTCGAAGACCTCCGGGTGGGCCTTCTCCACCTCGTCCAGCAGGATCACGCTGTACGGGCGCCGGCGCACGGCCTCGGTCAGCTGGCCGCCCTCCTCGTAGCCGATGTAGCCGGGGGGCGCGCCGACCAGGCGGGCCACGCTGTGCTTCTCGCCGTACTCCGACATGTCGATGCGGACCATGGCCCGCTCGTCGTCGAAGAGGAAGTCGGCGAGCGCCTTGGCGAGTTCGGTCTTGCCGACACCGGTCGGGCCGAGGAAGAGGAAGGACCCGGTGGGCCGGTCGGGGTCGGCGATCCCGGCCCGCGACCGCCGCACGGCGTCACTGACGGCCCGCACGGCCTCGCTCTGCCCGATGAGCCGCTTGCCGATCTCCTCCTCCATGCGCAGCAGCTTCTGCGTCTCGCCCTCCATCAGCCGCCCGGCGGGGATGCCGGTCCAGGCGGCGACGACGTCGGCGATGTCGTCGGCGCCGACCTCCTCCTTGACCATCGTGTCCTTGGCGACCTCCTCCTCGGCCTCGGAGGCGGCCTCCAACTCCTTCTCCAGCTGCGGGATCTCGCCGTAGAGCAGCTTGGCGGCGGTGTCGAAGTCGCCGTCGCGCTGGGCGCGTTCGGCCTGCCCGCGCAGGTCGTCCAGCCGCTCCTTCAGCTCACCGACCCGGTTGAGGGACTGCTTCTCCTTCTCCCAGCGGGCGGTCAGGCCCCGCAGCTCCTCCTCCTTGTCGGCGAGGTCGCGGCGCAGCTTCTCCAGGCGGGCGAGGGAGGCCGGATCGGTCTCCTTGCCGATGGCCAGCTCCTCCATCTTCAGCCGGTCGACGGCACGCTGGAGTTCGTCGATCTCCACGGGCGAGGAGTCGATCTCCATCCGCAGCCGCGAGGCGGACTCGTCGACGAGGTCGATCGCCTTGTCGGGGAGGAAGCGCGAGGTGATGTACCGGTCGGACAGGGTGGCGGCGGCCACCAGCGCGCTGTCCGCGATCTGCACCTTGTGGTGGGCCTCGTACCGGCCCTTGAGCCCGCGCAGGATCGCGATGGTGTCCTCCACCGTCGGCTCGGCGACCAGCACCTGCTGGAAGCGCCGCTCCAGCGCGGGGTCCTTCTCGATCCGCTCCCGGTACTCGTCCAGCGTGGTGGCGCCCACCATCCGCAGTTCACCGCGGGCGAGCATGGGCTTGAGCATGTTGCCCGCGTCCATGGCGGAGTCGCCGCCGGCGCCGGCGCCCACGACGGTGTGCAGCTCGTCGATGAAGGTGATGATCTGCCCGTCGGAGTCCTTGATCTCGGCGAGCACGGCCTTCAGCCGCTCCTCGAACTCGCCGCGGTACTTCGCGCCGGCCACCATCGCCCCGAGGTCGAGCGCGACCAGCCGCTTGTCCTTCAGCGACTCGGGCACGTCCCCCTTGACGATCCGCTGCGCGAGACCCTCCACGACGGCGGTCTTGCCGACGCCGGGCTCACCGATGAGGACGGGGTTGTTCTTGGTACGGCGGCTCAGCACCTGCACCACCCGCCGGATCTCCTGGTCCCGCCCGATGACCGGGTCGAGCCGGCCCTCGCGGGCGGCGGCGGTGAAGTCGGTGCCGAACTTCTCCAGGGCCTTGTACTGGCCCTCGGGGTCGGCGGTGGTCACGCGGCGTCCTCCCCTGGCCTTCTTGAAGGCCTCCAGCAGCTTCTTCGCCTCGGCGCCCTGCCGGACGAGCAGCTCACCGGCGGCGCCGCCCTTCGCGGCGACACCGATCAGCAGGTGCTCGGTGGACAGGTACTCGTCGCCCAGTTCCTTCGCGCGCTCGCCGGCGTCGGCGATCACGGCCAGCAGCTCCCGGTTGGGCTGCGGCGGCGCGACGGTGGACCCGGTCACGCTGGGCAGGCCGGCCAGGATCCGCTCCGCGCCGGCGCGTACGGCGGCCTGGTCGGCGTCCACGGCCACGAGCAGGTCGGTGATGTTCTCGTTGTCCTGCCCCTGGAGCAGAGCCAGCAGCAGGTGAGCAGGGGTGAGGTCCGGGTGCCCCTCGGTCACGGCACGATTGCTCGCCGCGTTGATCGCGTCCCGGCTCCTGTTGGTCAGCTCGGCGTCCACGGTGTCCGTTCTCCTCCTCGACCTCGCACTGCTGACTTAGCTAGCGTACACAAAGTTGAGTCTATTCCACTCAAGGTACGAACGGGAGGGCCCACGGGTCTAGGTTGCGCGCATGACCAGGCACTCCGTAGACCCGGCTTCCCCCGGCGAGCCGTACCTCGCCTTCTGGCGCGAACGCCACCTGTGCACGCTGACCACGCTGCGCCCCGACGGCAGCCCGCACGTCGTACCGGTGGGCGTGACGTACGACCCCGCGGCGCGGCTGGCGCGGGTGATCACGAACGAGGCGAGCAGCAAGGTGTCCCATGTGCGCGCGGCCGGATCCGAGGGGGCGCGGGTGGCGGTGTGCCAGGTGGACGGCCGGCGCTGGGCGACGCTGGAGGGGCGGGCGCACGTGCGCACGGAGCCGGAACGGATCGCGGAGGCGGAGCGGCGCTACGCGCAGCGGTACGAGCGGACGCCGTCGCCGAACCCCGCCCGCGTGGTGATCGAGATCCAGGTCGAGCGGGCACTGGGGCGCGGCTGAGACCCGGCGGATTTTGGCCACCGTGGAGGGTGCCGATACCCGGAAATATCCCCGGAAACTGCAGCGGGGGGGGGGGGGGTGGAGGGGGGGCGGCGGGCGGGGGGGGGGGGGGGCCGGCCGGGATGGTTTTGAGATGGGGGATGGGGTGTAGCTGGCGGGGGGGGGGGTGGTGGTGGTTTTGGGGGTGGC
>NZ_JBEYXJ010000105.1:0-29395 GCF_040645015.1 Streptomyces sp. NPDC046881
ACCACGCGTACGAGGTGCCGGTCAGCTCGATCAAGTCGATGGTCGGTCACTCGCTGGGCGCGATCGGCTCCATCGAACTCGCCGCCTGTCTGCTCCGACGGATTTCCGGAAGATGTCGGAAATAGGGCAGCAGTCCAGGGATGTGCCACCACTCCGGGCCAGGGACGTACAACCACCCAGGAATCGGTGTACCTTACACCCGGCAAATCGCCACGGAGCACCAGGGTCGTGACTTGTTTCCCCATATTCCGACTACCACGGACACCGGCAAGGGAATGGACGGGCAATGTGCCGCCTCGTGTTTGCGGCCGGTGGGGCACGGAAATCCATTGCCGAGGAAGCGCACGCGGGTAGAATGCGTGGAGCGCGCTCCCGGGAAACGGAGGACGTCGGTGTCGGACAACATCGAAAACATAGTGATCCTCGGCGGCGGTACGGCGGGATGGATGAGCGCCGCATATCTCGGCAAGGCATTACAGGGAGCGGTGCGCATCACGGTTCTGGAAGCGCCCGCCATTCCGAAGATCGGGGTCGGCGAGGCCACCGTGCCGAACCTGCAACGCGTCTTCTTCGATTTCCTCGGCATCCCCGAGGACGAGTGGATGCGCGAGTGCAACGCCTCCTTCAAGATGGCGGTGAAGTTCATCAACTGGCGGACGCCCGGCGAGGGAAGTCCGACCGCGCGCACGCTGAACGGCCGGCCGGACCACTTCTACCACCCGTTCGGCATCCTTCCGCAGGAAGACGGCATCCCGATCACCCACCACTGGTCCGACCGCGCGGCGCGCCGCGAGACCGACCAGCCCTTCGACTACAGCTGCTTCGTCGACCCCGTCCTGATGGACCGCAAGCTCGCCCCGCGCCATACGGACGGCCGGGCGGCCACCCGGTACGCCTGGCACTTCGACGCCCATCTGGTCGCCGACTACCTGCGGCGCTGGTCGGTGGAGAAGCAGCAGGTACAGCACGTCCAGGACCGGATGGTGGACGTCCGGCTGGACCAGAACGGCTTCATCCGCTCCCTGCGCACCGAGAGCGGGCGCACCATCGAGGGCGACCTGTTCATCGACTGCTCCGGCTTCCGCGGCGCGCTGATCAACCAGGTCATGGGCGAGCCGTTCCTCGACCAGAGCGACCACCTGCTCTGTGACAGCGCCCTGGCCTGCCCCGTGCAGCACGACGACGCGGCCGACGGGATCGAGCCGTACACGTCGTCCATCGCCATGAAGTCCGGATGGGCCTGGAAGACGCCGCTGCTCGGCCGCTTCGGCACCGGATACGTCTATTCCAGCAAGTTCGCGACGGAGGACGAGGCGGTACGGGACTTCACCGCGCTGTGGGGGCTCTCCGCCGACCGGGAGTTCAACCGGATCCGCTTCCGGGTGGGCCGCAACCGGCGGTCCTGGGTGAAGAACTGCGTCAGCATCGGTCTCTCCTCCTGTTTTCTGGAGCCACTGGAGTCGACCGGCCTTTACTTCACGTACGCGGCCATCTACCAGCTGGCCAAGCACTTCCCGGACAAAAGCTTCAGCCCGATATTCGCCGATCGATTCAACAAGGAGATCGCGGCGATGTACGACGAGTCCCGCGATTTCCTGCAGGCGCATTTCTATTTCTCGCCGCGCGAGGACACGGAGTTCTGGCGGGCGAACAAGGCCCTGACCCTCGGCGAGGAGATCCGCGAAAAGGCGGAGATGTACCTCAAGGGCATTCCCGTCAATCTGCCGACCGCCGACGAGTCGACGTACTACGGGAACTTCGAGGCGGAGTTCCGCAACTTCTGGACCAACGGCAGCTACTACTGCATCTTCGCCGGCCTCGGAATGCTGCCCGAGCGTCCCATCGCACCGCTCGCGTACGGCCGTGACGGGAGCGCGTCCGCGCAGCGGATGCTCGACGGCGTGGCCCGGCGGCAGCAGGAACTGTCGCAGACCCTGCCGACCATGTACGACTACCTGCGCGACTTCCACGGAGCGTCCGCCCTCTCCGGCGACCGCGACCGCCATGCCCGCTGACGGTTTCCGGGACCTGATGAGCCGTTTCCCCAGCGGGGTGACCGTGGTGACGGCTCGCGGTCCGGGCGGTGAGCCCGTCGGCATGACCTGCTCGTCGATCGCCAGCGTCTGCACCGACCCCCCGACCCTGCTGGTGTGCCTGCGCAGCGACAGCGCCACGCTGGCGGCCGTGCGGACGGGCACGTTCGGCGTCAACATGCTCGACCGCGACGCGCGCGACATGTCCGAGCTGTTCTCGGCCCGCGACGTCGACCGGTTCTCGGCGGTCTCCTGGGAGCCCTCGCCCGCGGGGGTTCCCTGGCTGCCGGACTGCTCGGCCGCCATGGCGGAGTGCCGGGTACGGGCCACCCACGCCGTGGGTGACCACACCGTGGTCCTGGGGGAGGTGGCCCACACCGTCACCAGCGAAAGGCCCCCGCTGCTGTACGGGATGCGACGCTACGCCCGCTGGCCGGACGGCCCCGGGCACGGCGACGAGCCCGCGGTCGCGGACGCATCACCACCGAAGAGGAAGGCCGTCCGAGCGGACGGCGTGAGGAAACGATCGGCATGACGGACGACACTGTGCTGGGCGGTCTCGACGCGGAGACCTGGGACGCCCTGGCCGTGGACCACTTCTACTCGTCGAGCACGTGGCTGCGGCACTGTGCCGACTATCCCGGCGCAACCGTGGGCGCGGTGCACGCGGCCACGGCCGCCGGACTGGCGGCCGTACCGACCGTGGAGTTCGACGGGACGCAGCCCCTCAACTACCACTGGCAGAAGATCCTCGCCGGCCGGGACCTGCCCGCCCTCCCGGCCGGCGGACTGCTCGTCGGCCCCCGGCTGGCCTACCAGTCGCACGTGCTGCGCGACTCGGACGACCCCGCTCTCCTGCGTGAGCTGGTCGCCGGGATCCGGCAAGCCCACGACCGGCTGGAGACGGACGAGAAGGCCTGCGTGGCGATGTACCTCGGCACCGAGGACGTACGGCTGCTGCGCGCCGCCGGTGTGGAGGCGCAGCCCGTACTGCTGGAACCCGACGCCTGGATCGAGGTGCCGCCCGGCGGATGGGACGCCTGGCTCGCCTCCCTGACGTCGAAGCGGCGGGTGGCGGTCCGCCGGGAGGTGCGGGCCTTCGAGGAGGCCGGCTGCCGCATGACGCACGTCGGCCTGCTCGACTGCTGGGAGCAACTGCCCGCACTGGCCAACTCCATGGCCGTCAAGTACGGGTACCCGACCCGGACGCCGGAGTTCCGCACCGAGTTCGAGCGCTACGCGCGGATGACCGGGCCGGCCGGCCGGGTGGCCCTGTGCCACGCGCCCGACGGAGCCCTGATCGGGTTCTGCCTGTACTACGTGTGGGGCGACGCCGTGTACCTGCGGTGGGCGAGTTTCGACTACGACCACCTGGTGGGCTGCGAGGAGTACTTCAACCTCGTCTACTACAGCCAGATCAGGCTGGCCGGGGAACTGGGCGTCCGCTGGGTGCACGCCGGCAAGAAGGCGCTGGAGGCGAAGGTCCTGCGGGGCGCCGAACTGCGCCCGCTGTGGATGCTCGACCTGTCCGCCGACAGCCCGCTGGTGGCGGCGTCCGACCTCGTGCGCCGGCACAACGCCCGGCTGCTCGCGGAACTCGAAGCCGAGCCCGGCACCGGACGAGCCGTCAAGAACCGCGCCGAATGGGACCTGTTCACCTGACGCCGTCCGGCGCGCCGCCGTACCGGGGCGTGCCGGACGCAAGGGGAGGGAAAGTGAATCGAGCGGACCACGGGAGCAGGCCGCTTCCCCTGCTGGAAGCGGTGGAGGCATGGGCCGCCAGGACGCCGGAGGCCACCGCGGTCTCCGCGCCGGACGGCGCGCTCAGCTTCCGCCGGCTGAGCGCGGAGGCGCGCACCCTGGCCGCCGCGCTCCGGGACGGCGGCGCCGGCCCCGGCACGGCCGTCGGCGTCAGCCACGGCCGGTCGTACCGGCAGGTCGTCGGGGTGCTGGCGGTGCTGCGGGCGGGGGCCACCCTGGTGCCCCTGGACAACCGCAACCCCGCCGACCGGCTGAACTACATCCTGAAGGACGCCGGCGTCCGGATGCTGCTGGGCGAGCTTCCCGCCGGGGCCTCGGTCCCCCGGTTGCGCCGCGTCCCGGAGCCGGGGACGCCCCCGGACCCGGCGGCATCCGCCGCCGAGGCACCGCTCACCGCGGCCGGCCCCGACGACACCGCCTACGTCATCCACACCTCGGGCACGACGGGATGGCCCAAGGGCGTCGAGGTCACCTACCGGAACCTGGACGCGTTCCTCGGAGCGCTCGCCGAACTCGCGCTCCCCCCGGGCGGAACGGGCATCAACGCCGTCTCCCCCGCCTTCGACGGATGGCTGTGGTGCGTCCTGCTCCACCTCCTCCACGGTCAGGGCACCGCGATCATCGACCTGAACCACGAGGCCGCGGGCGACCTGGCCGAGCAGATCGCCGCGGCCCGACCGCGCACCGTCTGCCTCACCCCCTCCCTGCTCGCCACCTGCACGGACGCGCTGGACGGCGTGGAGACGCTGGTGCTGGCCGGTGAGCCGTGCCCGCCCGGCCTGGTCCGGCGGCTGCCCGACGGCCTGCGCGTGCTCAACGTGTACGGCCCGACGGAGACGACGATCGCCGCGACCTGGGCGGACAGCGCCCGGGGAGACGACGTCACCACGATCGGCCGGCCCCTGACCGGCTACCACGTCCACGTCCTCGCCGAGGACGGCAGCCCCACGCCGCCCGGGCAGGTGGGCGAGCTGTACATCGGCGGGCCGGGCGTGGCCCGCGGCTACCGCAACCGGGCGGACCTCACCGAGCGGTCCTTCGTCGACGACCCGTGCGCCGGGCCCGGGGCGCGGATGTACCGGACCGGCGACCTGGTGACCCTGCTGCCGGACGGGCAGCTGCGCCACGAGGGCCGGGCCGACGAACAGATCAAGATACGCGGCTTCCGGGTCGAACTCCCCGAGGTGGAACGGACGGCGGGTGAGCTGCCGGGTGTGCGCGCCTGCGCCGCCTTCCGCACCGCCACGGGCGACAACCTCGGCCTGGCCGTCCTCGGCGGCCCGGGAACGGCCGCGCCGGACTGGCCGGCACGGGTCATCGACCACTGCGCCACCCGGCTCCCCTCCGCCGTGGTCCCCACGGTGGTGATCACCGTCGACGCCCTGCCGACCACGCCGTCCGGCAAGGTGGACCGGGCCGCGCTGGCGCGGACGGCCGCCGAGCTCGCCGCACGCCCCGGCGGACGCCCTGCCCGCACACCGCGCGAACGACAGGTGCAGGCCGCCTGGGAGGACGTGCTCGACCGGTCCGTGCCGGACGTGGACGCCGACTTCTTCGCGCTCGGCGGTCACTCGCTGCTGGCCGCCCGTACCGTGTCCGAACTGCGCCGCACCACCGGTCTGCGCATCTCCGTACGCGATCTGCTGGCCTCCCCGACGATCGCCGGACTGGCCGCCACGCTCGACCGGATCGCGGCGGAGTCCGCCGCCGGCGGCGGAAGTACGGCGGTGAACGACTGATGGCCGGGTCCTGGCTGCGCCCGTGGCACCCGGCGCCCCGGCACGCCCCCGCGCTGCTGTGTCTGGCACCGGCGGGCGCCGGCTGCGGGCAGTACCGGCCCTGGCAGGAGCGGTTCGGTGACGACGTGTCGGTCATCGGGGTCGCCCTGCCGGGGCGGGAGTCGCGCTGGTCGGAACCGATGCCCGGCACACTGGACGAGGCGGTCGGACAGATCGCGGCGGAGGCCGACGCGTTGCTCGCGCCCGGCCAGCCCTGCCTGGTGTTCGGGCAGAGCTTCGGCGGACTGCTCGGCTTCGAGGTCGTACGCCGTCTGGCCGCGGACCACGGCCGGACCCCCGTGGCCCTGGTGATCGCGGCCTGCCGGGCACCCCACCTGTGGGTCGGGGCGGGCAACGGTCTGCTCGCCGCGGACGACGAGCTGGAGAGGCTGCTGACGGCCCGGGACCTCGACCCCGACCTGCTGGACCCCGGCACCCGGGAACTCATGCTGGAGACCCTGCGCGCCGACGTGGAGCTGTCGCTCACCTACCGGTATCCGGGGCGCGTGGTGCTCCCCGTCCCCGTCGAGGCCTGGGGCGGCCGGGAGGACACCACCGTCACCGCCGCCCATCTCGCCGCATGGTCCGGCTACACGGAGGACTTCCGCCACCGGGAGTTCCCCGGCGGCCACTACTTCTGCGCCGAACGCACCGACGACATCACCTCCTTGCTGCGGACACTCGCCGACGAAGGGAACCGGCATGCGAGTTGACCTCCTCGACCCCGATCTCTTCGCCGCCAACGCCTTCTGGCCGACCCTGCGGCACTTACGGCAGCAGGCCCCGGTCCACTGGCACGAGCACCCGGACGGCGGAGGCTTCTGGGTGGTCACCCGCTACGAGGACATCGTCGCCGTCTACACCGACCACGACTCCTTCAGCTCCCGCTACGGCATGCGGCTGGACAGCAATCCCGAGGCGGTGTCCGCCGTGGCCCAGCGCATGCTGATCGTCTCCGACGCGCCGGAGCACACCCGCCTGAAGCGGGTCCTCGCCGGCGCCTTCGCGCCCAACGAGATGCCCCGGTTCGAAGCGCTCGTCCGCCAGGTGGTCCGCGAGACGGTCACCGAGGCCCTGGACCGCGTGGAGTTCGACTTCATCGACATCGCCAAACAGGTGCCCAACCGGGTGGTCTGCGCCTTCATGGGCGTTCCCCGCACGGACTGGGAGTGGCTCGGGGACATCGCCACCGAGGCCTTCGAGGGAGCCGACGAACAGGCCCGCACCGGGGCGCACAGCGAGATCTTCCTGTATTTCAGCGAGCTGCTCGCCGAACGCAGGAAGTCTCCCGGCGAGGACTTCCTCAGCCGGATCGCGGCGGACGGCGCCCTGTCCGAGGAGACCGGTGAACGGCGGCCCCTCACCGACGAGGAGATCGTGTTCAACTGCAACGGGGTGCTGGCCGGCGCCAACGAGACGACGCGCTATTCGGCGGCCGGCGGCGTTCTGGCCTTCATGGAGAACCCCGCGCAGTGGGACCTCCTGCGCTCCTCACCGGGACCGGAGGCGGTCCCGGCGGCCGTCGAGGAGATCCTGCGCTGGACCGTTCCCGGCGTCCACGCCCTGCGGACCGCGCTGCGCCCCGCCCGCCTCGGCGGCGTCGACATCGCTCCCGGCGACCGGGTCACCGTGTGGAACGCCTCCGCCAACCGCGACGAATCCGTGTTCGCCGACCCCGACGCCTTCCTCGTCACGCGCACCCCGAACCGGCACATCACCTTCGGCGCCGGACGGCACCTGTGCCTCGGCGCCCGCCTGGCCCGGCTCGAACTCGGCGTTCTTTTCGAGGAGTTGACGTCCCGGGTCAAGCAGTTCCGGCCCACCGGGGAGGCCCTGTTCAACGCCTCGAACTTCACCTGGGGCGTGCGCAGCCTGCCGGTCGTCGTCACACCGGCGTGACGACGCGCCCCGCCGCACCACAGCTTCGACAGCTTCCGGTCTTCCGCCAACGTAAGGACGGTCATGTCACCCGAGCTCTTCGTGCTCATCGTGCACCACGTCGGGGATCCCGCAGAGGTCGAGAAGCACACCCCCGGGCACATCGCCTATCTGGAGAAGCACCACGCAGCGGGCGTCTTCCTGCTGTCCGGCCAGACCCGGCCCGAGGACTACGGCGGGGTGATCCTCGCCCGTGGCGTCACCCGCGCCGAACTCGACGCCGTCATCTCCGAGGACCCCTTCGTCCGGTCGGGGGTCTCGGAGTACACCGTGTTCACGATGGGTGCCCGGCGCGCCCACCCGGACGTCCTCAAGGCCGTACGGGGAGAGGTCCGGTGACCGGCGCACCGGACGGGGCCGGTGCGATGTCGCTGGTGGACGCGGCGCGGCCGGTCGCGCGGCTCGCGGCCGCACGGGCGGCGGACGCGGACCGGGAGGCGGTGCTCTCCGCGGAGGTGGTCTCCGCGGTCGTCGGGGCGGGCTTCGCCCGGCACTTCGTACCGCGGGCGCACGGCGGCGCGGAAGGCACGTTCCTGGCGTTCCTGCGGGCCTCGGCGGTGCTGGGCGAGGCGTGCGGCTCCACGGCGTGGTTCGCCTCCCTCGCCGCCACCATGGGACGCGTCACCGCCTGGCTGCCGCGGGAGGGGCGCAAGCAGATCTGGCAGGACGGGCCCGACACGCTCATCGCCGGCTCGCTGCTGCCGCAGGGCACCTTCGAGAAGGCCCGGGGCGGCTGGCGGGTCCGCGGCCGGTGGCCGTACGTCAGCTCGTGCGCCACGGCGGACTGGATCCTCCTCCTCGCCCGTCCCGCGGGGGGCGACGTCGCCGAGGCCCGGTTCTTCGCGCTGCCCCGGGAGGCGTACGCGGTGGAGGAGACCTGGGCGAGCCTGGGGATGCGCGCCACCGGCAGCCACACCGTCGTGGTGCGGGAGGCCGTCGTCCCCGACGAACTGTCGTTCCCGCGGGCCGACCTGTACCGCGGTGCGGCCGGCCCGCACGGCACGGTCTACTCGGTTCCGCTGCGGGCCGTGACCGGTCTGTCGTTCGCCGCTCCGGCGCTCGGCACGGCCCGCGGCGCCGCACGCGTGTGGACCGAGCGGATACGCGGCCGGCTCGCCGCGGCCGGCGGCGGCACCCCCGGACTGGAGCGGGCCGGGTACGACCTCGCGCTGTCCCGGTCCGTGGACGACATCGAGATGGCCGCGCTGCTGCTGGAGCGTGCCGCCGGGTCCGCCGACGAGGCCGGGGCGCGGTCCGCCGGCGACCTGTGGGCGGCGGCCCAGGCACGCGGCACGGCGAAAGCGGCCGAACTGCTGCTCAGCTCGGTGGACCGGCTCCTGCGGGCGGCCGGCACCGAGTGCCTGGCAGCGGAGGACGAGCTGCAACGACGGTGGCGCGACCTGCGGACGGTGGCGAGCCACGGCACGCTGCGCTACGCCACGAAGGCCGCCGCCTACGCGGCCTGCATCTGGTCGTCCGGCCTGCCGGACGACCCCGGAAACCGAAGGAGCAATCATGCCTGACGTCGCTCTGGTCACGGGAGCCAGCCGCGGCATCGGCCGCGCCATCGCGGTGCGGCTGGCCAAGTCCGGGTACGACCTCGTGCTCGTCGCCCGGTCCGAGGGGCCGCTCGGGGAAACGGCCGCGCTCGTGGAGGGGTTCGGCCGCCGCGCCCTGACGGTCGCCGCGGACATCACCCGGCGCGGCGACGTGGAGCGGGTCCGGACGGCGGCCCTCGACGCGTTCGGGCACGTCGACGTGCTCGTCAACAACGCGGGGTACGCCAGCCGCCCGCAGCCCTTCGCGGAGTGGGACCCCGACGACTGGTGGCAGGTGATCGAGACGAACCTGCGGGGACCCGCGCTGCTGTGCCGGGCCCTGCTGCCGGGGATGCTCGCCCGCCGCGGCGGTTACATCATCAACGTCAACTCCCTGCAGGGGTCGAAGGTGTCCGGCGCCGGCTCGGCCTACGGCGTCTCCAAGGCCGGCCTGATGCGTCTCACCGACGCCGTCGCCGACGAGGTCCGCGGCTCCGGGGTGACCCTGTTCGACCTGAGTCCGGGGCTGGTGCGCACCGAGATGACCTCGGGCCGGCCCGACCTCGACGCGCTCCCCGAGAGCGCCTGGTCGCCGCCGGAGGCCGCCGCCGAGAAGGTGGCACAGCTCCTCTCCGGCCGCTACGACGCCCTGCACGGGCGCTTCGTCCACCTCACGGACGATCTCGACGACCTGGTGGGACGGATCGCGGGGGACGCACGGCTGCTGCGCATGCAGCCCCCCGCCGACCCGGCCCCCGACGACGCCAAGACCGCCTAGGGCCCGGAACTCCAGTGAGCGCATCGATACTGATCGTGGGACTGCCCTGGAGCCAGGACGAGCTGGCACTCGCCGTGCGGGCGGCGCGCGCGCTCGGCGGCCGGCCGGTCGTGGCCGACACCGAGCGGGCGCTGGGCGCGAGCCGGCCGCCCGAGGGCTGCACCTACCTGCCGGTCGACGAGCTGAGCGTGTCCGCGGTCGTCACCGCCTGTGCTGACACGCGGCCCGAGCACGTCGTCTCCATCACCGAACTGACCACCGTGCTCGCCGCGCAGGTCCGCGAGGCGCTCGGTCTGCCGGGCACCCCGGCGGACACGGAAGCCGCCGTCACGGACAAGTTCCGCACCCGCTCGTTGCTGCGCGCCGCCGGACTGACCGCGGTCGACTGCCGGGAGACATCACTGCGTGACCTGCCCGGGGTACTCGCGTCGACGCAGCTGCCGGTCGTCGTGAAGCCCGTGGCCTTCACCGGCAGCCACGGCGTACGGCACGTCGCCGCCCCCTCGGACCTGGCCGCGCTGATGGACTCCTACGACGCCGACGCGGCCGCCGAGTCCGGGCGGGACCGCCTGATCGTGGAGTCGGTGATCCCGGGCGACGAGATCAGCGCCGAGGCGGTGTGTGTGAACGGCGAGGTGCACATCCTCGGTCTGACCGACAAGTTCAACACCGGTGTCCCCCACTACTACGAGGTGGGCCACGTCATGCCGAGCCGGCACACCGCCCGGTGGCACGACCGGGTGCGGGCCTACCTCCAGGACGTCGTCTCGGTGCTGAAGATCCGGACCTCGGCGCTGCACGCGGAGCTGAAGCTGCACGACGGCCGGGTGGAACTGGTCGAGCTGCACACCCGGTTCGGCGGCGGCAGCATCGTGCACCTGCTGGCCGAGGCGTACGGGATCCGCGCCTACGACGTCTGGTTCGCGGCCCTCCTGCGCGGCGCGGTGCCCGACGTCCCGCGGGCCGCGGGCACCGCCGGGGTGGCGTTCTTCGGCGGCTGGGCGGGCACTCCGTTCCGCTGGCACTCGTACGACTTCCCCCGTGCCGACGCCGTGACGGAGCTGTCCCTGGACGCGCGGGCCCGGCCGAGGGTACGGCAGCACGAGGGCATCCGGCTCGGTTACTGGCGCACGGGCCGGGCCGTCTTCCACGCCAGCGGCGCGGGCGGCTACGCGCGGGTGGCGGAGAACGTCGCCTTCGTACGCGACCAGTTCCTGAGCCTCGACCCGGCCGCCCGCCCCGACGCCAGTCCGACGCACCACGAAGGGACCCACCGGTGACGCACGTTCTCATGGTCGGCTTCGGCTCCGTCTTCCTGGACGCGGTCGAGGAAGCCGTCCCCGCCGACAGCATCGTGGTGCTGGAGGAGCCCGACAACATCCGGCACCGGGGCCTGGACGGGGAGGCGGAACGCCGGGCCTGCCTGCGCGAGGTGGTCCCGGCCACCTACCAGCAGGGCGGTGACTGCCTCGACATCGCGACGGAACTGCACCGGAACCGGCCCGTCGAGGCGGTGGTGCCGGCCCTGGAGTACGCCGTGCCCGCCGCCGCGGCGATCGCGGAGAAGCTCGGCCTGCCGGGCGCGACCTCCCGGGCGGCCGGCGTGCTCAGGGACAAGCTGCTGCTGCGGGAGGCCACCGGCAGGGCCGGGATGCCCACCCCCCGCTGGCGGGAGATCCACGGACCGCGCGACATCGTCGAGTTCGCCGAGGGCGGTCCCGTGGTCGTCAAGCCCGCCGACCGGCAGGCGAGCGTCGGTGTCCAGCTGCTCGACCACTGCGACCTCCCCGAGGCCGAGCGGGCCTGGCAGGCCCTGCTGGAGGCGGCCGAGCCCGGCCATGCGCCCGACCGTCCGATGGACCGGCGCTTCCTCGCCGAGGAACGGGTGTACGGCACCGAGTACAGCGTCGAGGTCCTGGTGCGCGAGGGGCACATCGAGTTCTTCAACGTGACGGAGAAGTCGGTGATCGGCGGCCGGCATCCGGTGGAGTCCGGCCATGTCCTGCCCGCCCCGGTCGCCGCCGGGACGGAGCAGGACATGCGGGCCGCGATGCGCCGGCTCATCGAGGCGACCGGGTTCGGGTCCGGGATCCTGCACGCCGAATGGATCATGACGGGGAGCGAGCTGGTCCTGGTCGAATGTGCCGGTAGGTGTCCGGGCGATCGCCTGACCGATCTGCTCGACCTGGCCTACGCGACCGAGATCCGGCCGGCCCTGGTCGAGATCCTGGCGGGCCGGCGCCCGCGCCTTCCGCAGCGGGCGGCGGGAGCGGCCGCCATCCGGTTCATGTCCGCGCCGCCCGGCGAGGTGGTGTCCGTGGAGGGCGTGGCGGAGGCCCGCCGGCGACCGGGTGTGCACAGTCTCCAGGTGACGGTCGGCGAGGGCGACCGGATACGGCCGTGGTCGTCCTCCTGGGACCGGTACGGCTACGCGCTGGCCACCGGCCGGACCCCCGAGGAGGCGAACAGCCGGGCGGTCGCCGCCGCCGCGTCGGTCCGCGTGCGGACCCGGTGACGGCCATGGCGAACGGGAACACCTCGGCCGGGCGGACCGGAACAGGGGGCGGGGCCGGCCCGGCGGACGGCCCGGCCGCGCCGGCACCGCGGGCGCGGCTCGGGCGGCGGCTGGCGGCCCTGTGGCCCTCCGGCCGCGCCGAACGCGGCCTGGTCGCGATGGCCCTCGCCGACGCCACCGGCACCGGGGCGTTCCTCTCCGTCTCGGTGGTCTTCCTCACCCGTTCCGTCGGGCTGTCCCCTTCCCAGGTCGCCGTCGGCCTCAGTCTGGCGGCCGGTGTGAGCCTGGTGACGACCGTGCCCGTGGCGCTGGTCGCCGACCGGTTCGGACCCAGACGGCTTCTGGTGCTGGTGACCCTGTGGCGGGCGGCGTGCTTCCTCGTCTATCCCTTCGTCCCCGGCTTCACCTCCTTCGCGGTGCTGATGGTGCTCATGGGCCTGGTCGACAAGGCGGCCGCACCGCTCGGGCAGGTCCTGGTGGGCATGGCCGTACCGGAGGACGCCCGGGTGCGCACCATGGCGGTCATGGGAGCGTTCCGCAACTGCGGCTACGCGGCCGGCGCGCTGCTGGGCAGCCTCGCGCTCCTCGCGGACCACTGGTGGGCCTACGCCACGGTCATCCTCGCCAACGCCGCCTCGTTCGTGGGCCTTGCCGCCGTGGCCGGACGGCTGCCGCTGCGGCCGGGGGCGACGGCCGACGCCTCGCGGCTGCGCCGGACGCTGTCCTTCGACGTCTTCAAGGACCGTCCGTACGCCGTGCTCGCGGTCCTGAACGGCGCGCTGACGATGCACATCACCCTGTTGAGCGTCGGCATACCGATGTGGGTGACCCAGGCGTCGCACGCACCCCGGTCGACGGTCTCCGCGGTGGTGGTCCTCAACGCCGTGCTGGCCGTCCTCTTCCAGGTGCGGGCGAGCCGGGGAGCCGAGGAACCGACCACCGCGGCCCGGCTGATGCGGACGGCGGGCTTCGCGCTCGCCGGGTGCTGCGCGCTGCTCGCCCTGGTTCCCCCCTTGCCGGCCGTACCGGCCGTGGCGGTGCTCCTCGCCTCGGCCGTCGCCCTGACGGCGGCCGAACTGTTCCAGTCGGCGGGCGGCTGGGGCGTCTCCTACGGCCTGGCCCGCACCGGCCAGGAGTCCGCCTACGTCTCCCTCTTCTGGCTCGGCGTGGGCCTGCAACAGATCATCGCTCCCCTGGTCGTCGCCCTGGTGGTCAGCCGCGGTGCGTTCGCCTGGCTGCTGGTCGGCGCCCTCCTGGCGGCCGCGGGAGCGGCGGCGCCCCGAAGCGTCGGGTGGGCCGTGCGCGACCGGGAGAAATCACGGCACCGGCACATCGAGGAGAACTGAGATGTCCTTCTTCAACACGCCGACGGACAAGAACCTGGTCCTGCTGCTGGATGTCGTCCCCGCCCTGCTGGTGGTGCTGGTGGCCTCCGGCGTGTGCGGCCGGCTGGCCGTGGCGCTGAAGCAGCCGCGGGTGCTCGGCGAGATGGTCGCGGGTGTCCTCCTGGGGCCCACCGTGCTGGGCAAGCTCTGGCCGCAGAGCCAGACGTCCCTCTTCCCGGCCGACGTGAAGTCGGTCCTCTATGTGTGGAGCACGGTGGGCCTCACCCTCTTCATGTTCCTCGTGGGGGCGGGCTTCAGCCACAAGGCCGCCGACGCCCGGGAGGGCGGCCGGGCCGCCGTGCTGGCCCTGTCGGGCATCGGCGTGCCGCTGGCCCTGGGGATGGCCGTGGGCGCGGTACTGCACGGGGAGATGTCGCTGCCCGGCGTGGGCATGGGCGAGTTCTGCCTCTTCCTGGGCGGGGCCCTGTCGATCACGGCCTTCCCGATGCTCGCCCGCATCCTGTACGAACGGAACCTGCAGCACTCCCGCCTGGGGCGCCTGTCCCTCCTCGGTGCCTCGCTGGACGACGCCGCGGCGTGGTGCTTCCTCGCCGTCCTCACGGCGCTGCACGGCAACCACGGCCTGGGCAAGGCGCTGGGCACCATCGTCGTCGCCGCCCTGTTCTCCGTCGTGATGCTGGTGTTCGTCGCCCGCGCCCTGAAACCGCTGGGCGAGCGGGTGGAGCGGACCGGCCGGCTCGGGTTCGACCAGCTGTACATCGTCCTCGCCGTCGTGCTGGCCGCCGGCTGGTTCACGGACCTGATCGGCGTCTACTCGGTCTTCGGCGGATTCATCGCCGGGCTGTCCATGCCGAAGGACCCGGCGTTCGTCGCGGCGCTGCAGCAGCGCATGATGGACCTGGTCTGCGTTCTCATGCTCCCGGCCTTCTTCACCTTCTCCGGGCTCAACACCCAACTCGACGGCATCGGGGGGTGGTCGATGCTGATCGCCTTCGTGCTGATGCTGGCGGCGGCGGTGACCGGGAAGTACACCGGCTGCGCCCTCGCCATGCGGGGCATCGGTTTCAGCTGGCGGGAGTCATGGGCGGTGGGCGGCCTGATGAACGCCCGGGGCCTGATGATCCTGATCTTCATCAACGTCGGCCTGGCCGAACACATCATCTCGCGGGACGTCTTCTCCCTGCTGGTGCTGGTCGCCGTGGTGACGACCGGCATGGCACTGCCGCTCTTCCGGTGGGCCGTCCCCGAGACCCGGGAGAAGCAGCTCGTCGCCGCCGCCTCCGGTGCGTCCGACCCGTCCGACGCCTCCGTACCGGCCTCCGCCCGGAGCTGAGTCGCAGCGCGGTCAGAGCAGGCGGCGGATGTCGCCGCGGACGCGGTAGAAGCCGCCCGCCGCCGGGTGCAGGGCGTCGACGACGTACCGGGCGCCGGGTTCGCGTATCGCGCGCGGGAACTGGACGTTCCAGGAGGAGTCGTAGCCGTCGGAGAGCACGTGCACCCGCAGCCGGCCCGCCTCCTGGACGCACTGGACCACCACCGCCCCGGCGGGAGCCTGGGCGACCGTGGACACCGCGGCCACGGCCGTGGCGGGGGCGTACGTCGGCAGGGCGGCGGCGAGCTTGACGTCCCGTACCACCGGCACCGTGCCCTGCTGGGCGGCCGAGATCGCCGCCTCGCCGGCGTCGACGCACACCAGCGAACCGTCGGTGGTGACCAGGTACAGCCGCTCGTCGCGGTACTGCATGGACAGCGCCGAACCGCTGCCCGTGCCGAGCTTCCACAGCCGCGTGCCGTCCCGGTCGAAGCAGTAGACGGAGGAGGCGGAGTCCCCGGCGAAGACGAACCGGCCGCCGGGCGAGGTGGCGCACGAGTACACGGCGCTGTCGCACGCGTACGTCGCCTCGACGGCGCCGGTGTCCTTCGACAGCCGCTGGACCGCGCGGTGCGCGGTGCCGGCGTACACCGCGTCCTGCTCCTGCCAGCCGAAGAGCACGCCGCCCTTGGTGGGCGTGTGCCACAACTCGCCGCCGCCGTCCGGTGCGTAGGCGGTGACGCCCCGGTGGTGGCCGTGGTAGACGGCGCGGTCGTCGGCGCGGACCATCCAGGCGTGCTCGCCCTGGCTGCGGCGGGACCACTGGTGTTCGTCCTCGTGGTCGATGACCGTGAGCCGGCCGTCGCGGTCGGACACGTCCAGGACGCCCTCGTGGATGTCCAGCCAGAAGATGTCGACGTCGGCGGCGATGTCGTAGGCGGCGAAGGGCAGTTTGGAGGAGAGGTCGTAGACCTTGCCGTCGTCGCAGCCGGCGTAGATCCAGAAGTCGTCGGCGACCAGGCACTTCACCCCGTCCGGCAGGCTGAAGCGGGCCAGGACGGCGCCGTCGTGGTCCAGGGTGTACACGTCACCGGCCTGGTTGCCCACCCAGCAGCGCTCGTCGTCGACATGGATGCCGAACGCGGCGGAGCCGGTGCGGAACCGCCACAGCACCGGCGCGACGGCCCGCGCGGTGGACGGGGCGGAGCTGACCTGACGGCGGGTCACCGCGCGCGGGGCGCGCCCGCCCTGGACGGCCGGGGCGTATCCCTTGCGGACCTTCTCCCCCACCTTCTTCGCGGCGGCCGCCCGTGCCTTCTCCGCGGTCGGGAACGTCGTCGTCTGGGTCTGCCCGGCGGCGCCGATCCGGCCGTACCGCACCGTCACCACCAGTCCGTCGACCGTCACCTCGTAGAACTTGTGGGCGCCGCCGCCCTCCTGCGACAGCTCCAGATACGTCGTCGACACCGCGGACCCCGTGGACATGGCAGACCCCTCCCCAAGAGCGGACCCACGGCCGTTCCCGCCGGTCCTCAACTGCTCCTGACGGTAAAGGGACCCACTGACAACGCCCCTGGGCCCGGCGGTCGGCCCAGGGGCGGGAACCGGTGTCAGGCCAGGGCGATCAGGTCCCGGTAGTCCTCGTTCCACAGGTCCTCGGCCGCGTCCGGCAGGAGCAGCACCCGGTCCGGTCGCAGCGCGTCGACGGCGCCCTCGTCGTGGGTGACCATCACGATCGCGCCGGGGTACGAGCCGACCGCGGCCAGCACCTCGTCGCGGGAGGCCGGGTCGAGGTTGTTGGTCGGCTCGTCGAGCAGCAGCACGTTCGCCCCGGAGTGCACCAGGCCGGCCAGCGCCAGCCGGGTCTTCTCCCCGCCGGAGAGCACACCGGCGGGCTTGTCGGCGTCGTCGCCGGTGAACAGGAAGGCGCCCAGGACGCGCCGCGCCTCGCCCGGGCTCAGGTGCGGTGCGGCCAAGGTGAGGTTCTCCAGCACCGTGCGCCCGGTGCGCAGGGTGTCGTGCTCCTGGGCGAAGTAGCCCAGGCGCAGTCCGTGGCCGTGCACCACGCGTCCGCCGTCGGGCCGTTCGGCGCCGGCGAGGATGCGCAGCAGGGTGGTCTTGCCGGCGCCGTTGAGGCCGAGCACGACCAGCCGGCTGCCCCGGTCCACGGCCAGGTCCACCCCGTCGAGGACGCGGTGGCCGCCGTAGGACTTGGCGAGGCTGATCGCACCGAGCGGTGTGCGCCCGCACGGGGCGGGCTCGGGCAGCCGGATCCGGGCGGTCTTCTCGGTGCGCCGGGCCGGTTCCAGCCCGGCCAGCATCCGGTCGGCGCGCCGGGCCATGCTGCGGGCCATGGTGGCGGTGGCGGAGCGGGCCTTCATCCGGTCGGCCTGGGCGTGCAGGGCGGCGGCCTTGCGTTCGGCGCTCGTCCGCTCCCGGGTGCGGCGCCGCTCGTCCGCTGTGCGCCGGCTCAGGTACGTCCGCCAGCCCGTGTTGTGGATGTCGAGGGCGGCCCGGGTGGCGTCCAGGTGGAAGACGCGGTTGACGACATCGGTGAGCAGGGCCGTGTCGTGGCTGATCAGCACGAGTCCGCCCTGGTGGGCCTGGAGGAAGGAGCGCAGCCAGGCACGCGAGTCGGCGTCGAGGTGGTTGGTCGGCTCGTCCAGCAGCAGGGTGCGGTCGGGGCCGGCGAACAGGATGCGGGCCAGTTCCACGCGGCGCTTCTGTCCGCCGGAGAGGGCACCGACGGGCTCGCCGAGCACCCGTTCGGGCAGGCCCAGTCCGGCCGCGACGCGGGCCGCCTCGGCCTCGGCGGCGTACCCGCCGCCGGCCTGGAAGGCGGCCTCGGCGCGCGCGTAGCCGCGCATCGCCCGGTCCAGCTGCGACGCGCCGGCGGCCCCGGCCATCGCCGCCTCGGCCTCACGCAGGGTGCGCAGCGCGCGGTCGAGTCCGCGGGCGGACAGGATGCGGTCGGTGACGGTCACGGCCGGGTCGGCGGCGCGCGAGTCCTGCGCCAGGAAGCCGACCGGCCCGGTGCGGGCGACGACGCCGGCGGCGGGCCTGGACTGCCCGGCGAGGGCGGTCATGAGGGTCGTCTTGCCGGCGCCGTTGCGGCCGACCAGGCCGATCCGGTCCCCGGGGGAGACGGTGAAGGAGACGCCGGACAGCAGGAGGCGGGCGCCGGCGCGCAGCTCGGCATCACGAACGGTGATCATGCGGGAACGCTCCGAAAAAGCAAAAGGACACACTTCTGGCAGGGAAGCGGGTCCTCGGCTAGGAGATTCGGGGCGTGGACATGCCGCCACGGTAACGCGGGCGCCGGTACCGGCGCATGCCGTTTTCCTCCGGCCGCGGTCGTCAGGATCCGCGGCGGGCGTTGAGGCGGGCGGCCCGGCGGGTGAGGTGGTCGCGCTCGGCGAGGTTGGGTGCCTGGTGGGCCGCCTCGGCGTACAGCCGTGCCGCCGTGGCCAGGTCGCCGTCGCGCTCGTGGAGGTAGGCGGCCACCGCGGTGTGGCGGGGCAGTGAGGGGTCCAGCCCGGCGAGCGCGGCCAGGCCGGCGCGTGGGCCGTCGGCCTCGCCGACCGCGACCGCGCGGTTGAGCCGGACGACGGGGCTGTCGGTCAGCCGGGCCAGCTCGTCGTACCACTCGACGATCTGCACCCAGTCGGTCTCCTCGGCGGTGGGCGCGTCGGCGTGGAGTGCCGCGATGGCGGCCTGGGCCTGGAACTCGCCCAGCCGGTCGCGGGCGAGGGCCGCCTGCAGGATCCGGACGCCTTCGGCGATCAACCCGGTGTCCCACCGGCCGCGGTCCTGCTCGGCGAGGGGTACGAGGCTGCCGTCGGGCGCGGTCCGGGCGGCGCGGCGGGCGTGGTGGAGCAGCATCAGGGCGAGCAGCCCCGCCACTTCCGGGTGGTCGATCCGGGCGGCGAGCTGCCGGGTGAGCCGGATCGACTCGGCGGCGAGGTCCACGTCGCCCGAGTAGCCCTCGTTGAAGACGAGGTACAGCACGCGCACCACGGTGGCGACGTCGCCCGGCTGGTCGAACCGTACGCCGGAGACGGTGCGCTTGGCCCGGCTGATGCGCTGGGCCATGGTCGCCTCCGGCACCAGGTAGGCCTGGGCGATCTGGCGGGTGGTGAGGCCGCCCACGGCGCGCAGGGTGAGCGCGATCGCGGAGGCCGGCGTCAGGGACGGGTGGGCGCACAGGAAGTAGAGCTGGAGGGTGTCGTCCACCGCGGGCGCGGGCCCGGGCGCCGGCTGTTCGTCGTGCAGGTCCTCACGGCGGCGGCGGGCGGTGTCCGCCCGGGCCTGGTCGAGGAACTTGCGCCAGGCCACGGTGACCAGCCAGCCCTTGGCATCCCGCGGCGGGTCGGCCGGCCACACGCGGATCGCCTCGACCAGGGCGTCCTGGACGGCGTCCTCGGCCGCCGCGAAGTCTGCTCCGCGGCGGACGAGGATCCCGAGCACCCTCGGTGTGAGGCTCCTGAGCAGGGCCTCGTCCATCGATGCCCTCACTCCGTGACGGTGGGCGGCGCGGCCAGGAACGGGCGGACCTCGAGCCACTCGTGGATCGGCTTCCCGCCCGCTCCGGGGGCGGCCGACAGTTCCCCGGCCAGCTCGACGGCGCGCTCGTAGCTGTCGACGTCGATCACCATCCAGCCGGCGATGAGGTCCTTGGTCTCGGCGAACGGGCCGTCGGTGACCGGCGGGCGCCCTTCACCGTCGTAGCGGACCCACGTTCCCTCGGGGGCGAGCGCCTGGCCGTCGACGAACTCACCGCTCTTCTCCAGCCGGGCCGCGAAGTCCTGCATGTACCGCACGTGCGCCGAGATCTCCTCCGGCGTCCACTGGTCCATCGGCACGTTGTTGATCGGAGCCGGGGCGCCGCGGTAGTGCTTGAGCAGCAGGTACTTGGCCATCGTGCTTCTCCCTGGGGTCGTGCGGCCCATTGTGGTCGCGTTCACCCCTGGGACGCAGCCGGTCGGGAGTTCTCGACATCGCCGTCGGATTTTTTTCCAGCCCGCGGAAAACAGCCCGGGCGAGCCGTCGCCGGGTGCCCGGTCGCCGGGCGGGTCCGACGGGGCGGGGAACGGCCCGAGCGCATGGATTCACCGTTCCCCGTCCCTGCCGGTCGGCCCACCGCCGCTCGGGGCCGAGGCGGCGTGCCGGTCCGTGGGGTCACGACCTCGGCGGACGTACCGGACCACCGGTCCGTCGCAGACCCTCCGACGATCATCCTGCTCCGACCCTCCGGCACGGCGCCCGCACGCGCCAGTCGGAGGGGCCCGGCCGGGTGAGGCGGCACGGCCGGCCGGTCCCCGCCGACCCGTCGACGGCACCGCCCGACCGGATCACCCCAGCGGGACTCCCGAGGATGGCGCGGAAGTTGAAAGGGCGTGTGGGAGGCCGTGCCCGGCCGGGTGCGGGCCGGGGCCGTGCCGGCCGGGAGAGGAGTTCAGCGTGACACAGGACGGCTTCGAGGCCGCGGGCATCGACACCGGCAGACCGCATCCCGCGCGGATCTACGACTACCTCCTGGGCGGCAAGGACCACTACGCGGTGGACCAGCGGGCGGGCGACGAACTCGCCGCGGCGGCACCCGAGGCGCGGATCGGTGTCCGGGCGAACCGCGCCTTCCTGCGGCGCGCCGTCCGGTACGTCGTCGGCAGCGGGGTCCGCCAGATCCTGGACATCGGTACCGGCCTGCCCACGTCGCCGAACGTGCACGAGGTCGCCCAGTCGGTGGCACCGGACGTCCGCGTGGCCTACGTCGACAACGACCCGATCGTGGCCGCGCACGGCAACACCCTGCTCAGCCGCTCGGGTACGACCCGCATCCTCCTCGGCGACCTGCGGGACCCACGGTCGGTCCTGGACCATCCCGACGTCCGCCGGCTCATCGACTTCGACCAGCCGGTCGCCCTGCTCCTCGTCGCCGTCCTGCACTTCCTCACCGACACGGACCGGCCCGAGGAGATCGTCGCCACGTTGCGCGACGCGCTGCCGGCCGGCAGCTTCCTGGTGCTCTCGCACGCCACCGGCGACTTCGCCGACCGCAGCGCCGCCCAGGCGGTCTACACCAAGGCGACCGCCTCCCTGAACCTGCGCACCCGCGCCGGGGTGGAGCGGTTCTTCGACGGCTTCGAGCTGGTCGAGCCGGGCCTGGCCCAGATCCCGTTCTGGCGCCCGGACACCCCGCCGCCGCCCCGGTCCGAGGAGATCGGCTTCTACGGCGGTGTGGCCCGCAAAGCCTCCTGACCGGCCAGGGCGCCGGCGGTGCCGGCCCTACACCACGAACGCGTTGACGCGGCCCGCGGCGATCTGCCGCTTGCCGTCGACCGCCTGCGCCACCGCGGGGTACGGCTGGGAGCTGTTGAGGCTCCAGCGGTAGCCCACGAAGAGGCCCGTGTCGGGGTCGGCGTAGAGGACCATGTGGCCGTAGCCGACGCCGTTGTGCTGCGTCCAGGTGCGGTTGTCGTCGCTCAGCTCGGCCCGCGTGTCGGGGTAGGCCCGGTAGCGGTCGATGCTGGTCTGGCTGGCGAGGTCCGGGCCGCCGTGCGGGTTGTCGGTGCAGTCGACGATCTGGAAGAGGTGCGGGACGACGCCGGATATGCCGAGCTTGCTGTCGACGGAGGAGGCGTAGGTCCCCAGGTAGGCGCGGATCATCACGGTGTGCCCGGTGTAGGGGACGGTCTTGTTGTCGGGGTCCTTGTCCCAGGCGACGATGTCACCGGGGCGCAGGTTGACCGGCTTGGTCACCGGGTCGAAGTGCGGCACGTCGGAGGCGTTGAGGAAACCGGCCTGCAGGTCCTCGGCGGTGGGGTAGGTACCGGTGCGGGTGGTGCCGGCCGGGGCGCCCTTGGTCGGGAAGTACTGGTCGAAGTAGGACGAGGTGGCCCAGCCGTAGGCGGTGTCGGCGCCGTAGGCGCGCTCCAGCAGCAGGGTCATGAACGACGCGCACTGGGACAGGTTCTCGAACTCCTCGGGGTGCCCGGGACGGCCCCAGGTCACCGTGGTTCTGCCCAGGGTCCTTCCGTCGGTCTCCACGTTGTACCGGTTGTGGTCCCAGGGGTTCGTCCGCAGCCGCAGGTACTCCACCAGCGTCTCGGCCTCCAGCAGGTGCGTCGGCTTGAGCGGGTACAGCGCGGCGGACTTCGGCTCGGCCGCGGCGGCCCGGGACGGCGAGACCAGCGACCCGGCGGAGGCGGCGAGCGCCAGGCCGGCGCTTCCGGTCAGCAGGTGGCGGCGGGAGGGTCGGGCTGAGGGCGCGGACACGAGGGCTCCTTCGAAGCGGATGGTACGGGCGGACTGCCGCACCCTACTGATAAGTGATCATGGTGAGGAAGGGGTCGATGCATGATCGGCCCGCACAATAAGGAGAATCCGCGCTTCCGCTCGGTGACGCCCCTGCACCGTCCGGCAGCCCCTCGCCACCGCGCCCCACCCGCTTGGTGCCCCTCGGGCGATGGTGCGACGCTGGGTGGAGAGGTGTCCGACGAGGGGACCTGGAGGGCCGATGGGGCGCGACGTCCCGGCGCTCGTCTTCACCCGCGAGGACCGCCGCCGGTACCGGATCAAGATGCACGAGTGCCTGGAGGCGCTGGCGCAGATGCTGCGCGAGGCGCGGTTCGAGTCGGAGCGGCCGCAGGTCGGCCTGGAGATAGAGCTGAATCTGGTGGACGACAGGGCCGAACCGGCGATGCGCAACACCGATGTGCTGGAGGCGATCTCCGACCCGGCGTGGTCCACCGAACTGGGCCGGTTCAACCTGGAGATCAACGTCCCGCCCCGGCGGCTGACGGCGGGTGGTCCGGACGCCTGGGAGTCGGAGATCCGGGCCGCGCTGAACCACGCCGACCAGCGGGCCCGGTCGGTCGGCGCCCGGCTGCTCATGGTCGGGATCCTGCCCACGCTGCGGCAGGAGGACATCACCGAGGAGACCCTGTCGGAGAACCCCCGCTACCGGCTGCTCAACGACCAGATCTTCGCGGCCCGCGGCGAGGACCTGCGCATCGAGATCGACGGGCCCGACCGGCTGCGGACGTACGCGGACAGCATCACCCCGGAGGCCGCGTGCACCAGCACGCAGTTCCATCTGCAGGTCTCGCCGGAGGAGTTCGCCGGCTACTGGAACGCGGCGCAGGCGATCGCCGGGGTGCAGGTGGCGCTGGCGGCGAACTCCCCGTTCCTGTTCGGCAAGGAGCTGTGGCACGAGACGCGGATCCCGTTGTTCGAGCAGGCCACCGACACCCGCCCGGAGGAGATCAAGGTGCAGGGGGTACGGCCCCGGGTGTGGTTCGGGGAGCGGTGGATCACCAGCGTCTTCGACCTGTTCGAGGAGAACCTGCGCTACTTCCCGGCTCTGCTGCCCCTGTGCGACGAGCAGTCCCCGGTGGAGACGCTGGACCGCGGCGACACCCCCGAGCTGTCCGAACTGACCCTGCACAACGGCACGATCTACCGCTGGAACCGGCCGGTGTACGCCGTGGCGAACGACCTCCCGCACATCCGGGTGGAGAACCGGGTGCTGCCCGCCGGCCCGACGGTGGCCGACACCCTCGCCAACGGCGCGTTCTACTACGGGCTGACCCGGGCCCTGGTGGAGGAGGACCGGCCGGTGTGGTCGCGGATGTCCTTCGCTGCCGCCGAGGACAATCTGCACTCCGCCGCCCGGCACGGCATCGACGCGCTGCTGTACTGGCCCGGGATGGGCGAGGTGCCGGTGCCGGAGCTGGTGCTGCGCCGGCTGCTGCCGCTCGCGCACCGCGGCCTGGAGCACTCGGGCATGGACGCGGCGTGGCGGGAGCCGCTGCTCGGCGTCATCGAGCAGCGCTGTGTGACGGCGCGCAACGGAGCGGTGTGGCAGAAGGAGATGTTCCACCACGTCGCCGGCACGGCGCACGCCGGCCGGCACGAGGCGCTGCGCCGGATGACCCAGGTGTACATCGACTACATGCACCTCAACGCCCCGGTGCACACCTGGCCGGTGGACTGAGCGGGGTCAGCGGCGCGGGCGCAGGACGCGCACCGCGCGGTCGAACGCCGAGTCGCGGTTCTGCCGGAACTCCTCGTCGGTGAAGACCGGTTCGGTCAGCTGCGGCGGGATGCCCGTGCCGTCGAAGGTGCGGCCGGTGCGGGTCAGGTACTCCTCGTTCGGCAGGATGAAGAGCATGCCGTCGGGGAGGGCGCGCAGCATGACGTCCGAGAAGACGCCCTGGGTGGGCTGCCCGATCCGCACGGTGCGTCCGGGGCGGTCCAGCAGGGCCTGGGTGAAGGTCTCGCCGGCGCTGACGGTGGATCCGCCGGTGAGGACGGCGACCGGGCCGGTGTACCGGGGCGCGTGGGCCGGGACGACGGGCACGGGTTCGGGCCGGGTGTGCCGGGTGGGGTCGGCCGGGTCGTTGCGGGCACGTTTGGCGTAGGCGGTGTACGGGGTGTCGGTCAGCCGGGCGGCGATGCGGACGCCGAGGGCGTCGGAGCCGCCGCCGTTCACCCGCAGGTCGATGATCAGGCCGTGCAGGCGCCGGGTGCGGGCCGGGGTCAGGACGGTGTCGAGCGTCCGGTCGAGTTCCGCCCGTTCGGCGGTGAACGGCGCGCCGTCGCCGGCGTAGCCGCCGAAGCCGGAGATCCGCAGGTAGCCGAGGTCGCCGGGCAGGTCGGCGTAGGTGATCCGGCCCGCGGCGAAGTCCTGCCGGTTCTTCGCGTCCTTCAGGTCCCGGGTGATGGTGTACCGCTTGACCCGGGCGTCCAGTTCCGGGCTCGGCGGCTCGGTCCCGGGCCGTACCTCGGCGAAGATTCGGTAGCCGTCCTTGACCGCGACGTGGGCGTCGTGGAGGGGCCGCAGCATGCGGCTGAAGATGCCGAAGAGTTCGGCGTCGGTGGTGTCGGGGCGCACCTGGGGCCGGTACCGGTCGCGGACGGCGTGCCAGTCGACGCCCTTCTGCGCGAAGAAGGGGTAGTTCTCCTCGAAGGTCTGCCAGAGCACGTCGAAGCTGGTCCGCGGGTCCGCGGAGGCGGGCGGGGCGCAGTCCGCGGGCAGGGCCCGGAGCCGGGTCAGCCGCCGGTGTCCGACCCCGCTGTCCGCGGCGAGCCGGGCGTGGTCGCGGTCGTGGGTGGTCCGTACGGTGAGTGCGGTGCCGTCGGGCGTGAGGTAACCGCCGGGTCCGGTCTGCCGTGCGGAGTCGCCCTCGATGCAGCTGAGGGAGGTGGTCTGGTACTCCCGCAGGGTTCCCCCGCCGAGGACGAAGAGGGTGCCGTAGCCGTCGGTGCGCCACACCCCTTCGGTGGCCGGCGGGCCGGCCGGGGCGGCGGACGCGGCGGGTAACGCGGTGGCGGCGATGGTGAGGGCGGCGGCGACGGCCGTGACGATGCGCACGTGGAGGTCCTCCGGATCGGGCGGTGGGCGGACCCCCACCGTGTCGGATGCCCGCGCTCCCCCGCCATCCGGCGGACCCGCGCTTCGGCCCGGGGGACAACCCCAGGGCACGGCCGCCGCCAGGGTCTTTCTTCCGGATCAGGCCGGCCCCGAGCGACCGCGCCACCTGGTCGACGCGACACCGGCAAGATCCGGAAGAGAGGCCCTAGCGGTGTACGGCGGGCCGCTCCAGGCTCGTCTCGGGGCAGGCCGACGCCTCCGGAAGATAGGACTTCGCCCACTCGGCGAGTGACCTGAGGGCGGGCTCCAGGGCCGCTCCGGCGTCGGTCAGCCGGTAGGAGACACGCAGCGGGGGGCCCTCGTCGACCTCCCGCAGGACGAGGCCGGCCGCGCCGAGTTCGGCGAGCCGGTCGGACAGCATGCGTTCGCTGATGCCGGGGATGGCCCGCCGCAGATCGGTGAAGTAGGCGGGCTGGCCCACCAGGACGGCCACGATCGGGCCGCTCCAGCGTTTGCCGAGCAGCTGGAAGACCCGGGTGATGCCATCGTCCACCCGCTTGCACGCCGCGCTGTCGTGGTTCTGCTCCGCCGCCATGACCCCAGGGTACTACTTCACCGTATGGGGCTGAGAAAAAGTAAGTCGATGTGTTAAACATAGTCCAGTACGAAACGTGAGCCGAGCGCGCTGCGGCGTCCGGCTGCCCTGAGCTTCCCTGGAGACCTCCATGGCCACCCTGCTCCACATCGATTCGTCCCTGTACCCGGCCGAGGCGTCGGCTTCCCGCGCCGTGACGGAGGCCTTCCGCACGCACTGGGAGGAGCAGCACCCGCAGGGCACGGTCATCTACCGCGACCTGGCGGCCGAGCCCGTTCCGCACCTCACCGCCGAGGCGCACCTCGCCGGCTTCCTCCCGCCGAACACCCACACGCCCGAGCAGGCCGCCGTCTTCGCCGAGCGCGTGAAGCTGATCGAGGAGCTGGAGCAGGCCGACGCGATCCTGATCGGCGCCCCGATGTACAACTACACGATCCCGTCGACCCTCAAGGCCTGGCTGGACAACGTGATCCTCATGGGCCGCACCGGGGGCGAGAACCCGTCCGCCAAGGGCACCCCGGTCACCGTCGTCGCCAGCCGGGGCGGCTCGTACGCGCCGGGCACCCCGCGCGAGGGCTACGAGTACGTGCAGAACTACCTCAAGGCCGTCCTGGCCGACGCCCTCGGCCTGGACCTGGAGTTCATCGTCCCGGAGCTGACCCTGGCGACGAAGAACCCGGCGATGGCCGAGCTGGTCCCGCTGTACGAGGCCTCCCGTGACCGCGCCTTCGAGGCCGCGGCCGTCAGGGCCCGGCAGCTCGCGGAGCGCGTCGCCGCCTGAGCGTCCTGCCGTACCGCACCACAAACCCCGGGCCGGCACCGCGCCGGCCCGGGGTCACGCGTGGACACGGCCGCGTTCAGGCCAGGACGAGCACCAGGGGGACGCCCCGGCACGGCACCAGCCGCAGGCCGTCGTACACGGCGGGCCGCTCCGCGGTGAGGACCTCACCGAAGTCCGGGCCCCTGGTGAGGGAGCCGGCCAGGTGGGCGGGGTCGGTGGAGGCGGCGACCCGGCCGCGGGCGTTCACCAGGCGGGCCGGCCGGGACAGTCCCCGCAGCAGCGGCAGCACGGCCGCCTCGAAGTGCCGCAGGTACACGTCGGCCGCGGCCACTCCGGCGAACCGCCCGTGGATCCGCACCGGTTGGGACAGGGTGAGGCTGTACTCGTCGGAGCAGAGGTAGTCCACGTAGGGTCCGGCCACGGCCCGGCGCCCGGTGTCGCGGGGCAGCGCGAACCAGTCCCAGTGCGTGTAGTCGGAGTAGGCCGACCGGCCGGGGTCGAGATCCAGCAGGAGCGGGCGTACGGCGCCGTCGGCGCCCGTCTGCCACCATTCCAGCCAGGCGGGCACGTCGGCGAGCAGGCCGGGGGCCGCCACGAAGCCGACGCCCGAGACGAGTTCCTCGTGGCGCAGCCGCAGATGCAGTCCGGGGCGCAGGGCGGCGAGGTCGCGGCTGGCGGGGCGGCGCCCCTCGGCGGCCACCCGGTTCAGCAGGGCCGCGGTGTCGGCACGGGTGGCGGCGACGGCCGCGAAGACGGCTTCCAGCGCGCCGCACACGTGGGCGGCCACCCCTGTCTCCGGGTCCGTGGCGACGGTGGCCCCGAGGCTGACGCCCATCGTGTCCTCCAGCGGACGGAAACCGGACGCGGCGCGGTCAGAGCGCGAGACGTACGGCGACGAGCCGCGCCGTCGACTCCCTGACGCACCGCTCGGCCAGCGTGCCGGCCGTTTCGTGGGCCCCATCCTGCACGGCGCACACGACGGAGCGGTGACGCTCCGCAACTTCTTCACGATATGCGTCGTCGGCCAGGACGAGACACAGCAGGGCGCCCACCTCGCTCTGCAGCGCCACCTGTTCGCGGGTGAGCCGGGCCGACTGGGCGGCGGCGGCGAGTTCGACGTGGAAGCGGCCGTACAGCCGGCTGCGCGCCGCCGCGTCCGCGGCCTGCGCCAGTTCCCCGGCCGTGCGGCGCAGCGGCTGGAGGTCCGCGGGTTCGGTGCGCTGGGCGGCGAGCCGGGCGGCGGCGCCGGACAGGGCGGCCCAGTGGTCGCCGAGGTCGCGCAGCTCCTCGGTGCTCCAGCCGCGCAGGCGGGACCTGAGCCGGTCGTCGGCGGGGACTTCGGGCAGCGAGACGAAGCTGCCGCCGCCGCGGCCCCGGCGGGTGGTGACCAGGCCCTGCTGCCGCAGCGCCATCAGCGCCTCGCGCAGGGTGACCGTGGAGACGCCCAGCCGGCCGGCCAGTTCGCTCTCGCCCGGGAGCTGCTCACCGTCGGCGAGGAGGCCCAGTTCGATGGCGTCGCCTATGCGGCGGACCACCGCGTCCACGCGGGCACGGGTGTCCACCGGGCTGAAGACAGCCCTGCGGGCGCCTGCGTCGATCTCGTGCGGCCTCACGGTCACCACCTTGTGCGTTGACTCAAGCTTTACCCTAAGGGGACCTTGAGCTATGACCTATGACTTCATATGTTTGCGGTCAACGTTCAGCGCGCCAGAAAGGTTCCCGCATGGAGGGAATTGCGATCCGGTTGCAGGGCCTGCGCAAGTCGTTCGGGGAGACCACCGCCGTGGCCGGGGTGGACCTGGAGATCCGGGACGGCGAGTTCTTCTCGATGCTGGGACCCTCCGGCTCCGGCAAGACCACGGTCCTGCGGCTCGTCGCCGGGTTCGAGACACCGGACCGGGGCCGGATCGAACTCGCCGGACAGGAGGTCACCGGCCTCGCCCCGTTCGAGCGGGACGTGCACACCGTGTTCCAGGACTACGCCCTGTTCCCGCACATGACGGTCGAGCAGAACGTCGCCTACGGGCTCAGGGTCCGCAAGGTGCCCAAGGCCGAACGCCTGGTCCGCGCCCGCAAGGCGCTCGCCGAGGTCCGCCTCGAAGGCTACGGCCAGCGCCGGCCCGCCCAGCTGTCCGGCGGGCAGCGCCAGCGCGTCGCCCTCGCCCGCGCCCTCGTCGGCCGGCCCCGCGTGCTGCTGCTGGACGAGCCGCTCGGCGCCCTCGACCTGAAGCTGCGCGAGCAGATGCAGGTCGAGCTCAAGGCGATACAGCGGGAGGTGGGCATCACCTTCGTCTTCGTCACCCACGACCAGGAGGAGGCCCTGACGATGAGCGACCGGATCGCCGTCTTCGACCAGGGCCGCATCGCCCAGGTCGGCACCCCCGCGGAGATCTACGAGCGTCCGGCGACCTGCTTCGTCGCCTCGTTCGTCGGCACCTCCAACCTCCTCGAAGGCGAGGCGGCCCACCGGATCACCGGCTCCCCGGGCACCTACAACATCCGCCCCGAGAAGATCCGCGTCCTGAAGGACGCCGCCGAGCCGGACGAGCCCGGCCACACCACCGCCACCGGCACCGTCGCCGAGGTCGTCTACCTCGGGGACGCCACCCGCTTCCAGGTGGTCCTTGTCGGGGGGGGGCCGGGGA
>NZ_JBEYXJ010000106.1:0-28681 GCF_040645015.1 Streptomyces sp. NPDC046881
GCGGAGCCGGTGCGGGTGAAATGGGAACATCTTCCGGTTTTCCGAACCAGTACTGGCATTCCCTCAAACCCAGGTCGTTGCGCCGCCCGCTGTCGTAGCGGGCGGCGGCGGGGAACCTGACTGCCGTCGGCGTCGGCCCTGCGCTGCGGCTGCAGCGCGCCGCCGCGTGGCATGTCGGCCCTGGGCAGTGTGCTGGTCATCCTTTCCGTCCGTTCGGGTGGGTCGGGGCCGGTTCCCGGGCGAGTCGCGTGTGCGAGTCGCTACGAAGATCACGCACTCTTCGTGATCTTCCGAGAGGGCCCCCGCCCGTGCGCATGCCTCGTACCGCCGCCACGGCTGCCGCGCTCGCCGCCCTCCTCGTCCCCGCGACCGCGCACGCCGCCCCGGCCGCCGCGCCCGGCGAACCCGTCACCCTGCCAGTGAAGGAGGATCCGGTCGGTCACCGGCTTGAACGGATCCAGCTTGGAACGGCGAGGCGCGTACGTGCCCGAGGTTGCGGCCACGCCGAACTCAGCGCCTTCTGAACAGTCCGCACATTCACCTTGCCACCGCAACCCCGCGAGTGACACGACTTCTCACGAACAACTTCCCAGATAACCAGCCGGTGACATCCACCCAGACGGACAACTGACAACCCACAAACACCGTCAGAGCCATCTTTGCGAAAACCATTGGTGCCCGGCTTGCTCCGCTGATGGACTGACGTCCTACCGTGAGTCTGCCGCGTGACGGAGGTAGTGGCTGTGACAGGCTATGACGTGCTTGCCGAGGTGTACGAATGGCTCATCTCGGATGCAAAGTTGCCTCCAGCCGAGTTCGCTGCGTCGTTCGACGATGTCCTCAATCTCCTGCCGTCGAACGCTCACGTCCTCGACTGTTCGTGCGGAACCGGACAGTTGGCGGTTGGCCTTGCCGGTCGTGGCATGCAGGTTGTCGCAACTGACGCCAGCGAGGCGATGGTTCGTCGGACTGAAGAGTTGTCTGAGGAGTTCGGGGCGTCCGTCCGGGCCGTACGGGCGAACTGGGAAGAGTTGCCCGACCATTTCCAGGACAACACGTTCGACATGGTGTTCTGCGTCGGCAACTCGCTTCACCATGCCGCGGGCGCGACAGGCAGGGGTGCTGCTCTGGAGTCGATGTCACGGCTTCTGCGCCCCGGCGGGCGCTTGGTACTCACATCCCGCACTTGGGAACTCGTGAGGGCCAGAGGTTCCCGGCTGGAGATCAGTGACCGACTCGTCCGCCGGAACGGTCGCGATGCCGTCGTGGTCTACCGCTGGGAGATTGCGCCGCATTGGGAGGAGGAGCATCACATCGAGATTGCGATCGCGCAAGTTGATGCGACCGGGTTGGTTCTTGTCCGCTCGGAACTGCTGTCCTGCTGGCCCTACCGGTACGAGGAACTCGAAGTCGAGCTGCACCGGGTCGGACTCCAGACGGAACTGAGCACGTTCGATCTTGAGGCCGAGAACTACATGGTGGTCGCGAGCAAGGTATAAACACTGGACTCTCAGTCCCCGGCCGGACCGCGCGGTTGCTCGCAGGACGCTTGCGCCCTCTCATCGGTGCGGGTTCAAGTGGTCAACGCAACGCCTCGGACGAGGAGTGCTCGTCGATCAGACGGCGGTAGATTCGGGGTGACGGTGTGGCGCTGTTTCCTGGTCGCGTCCAGATCAATGAGCAGGATCTCGTCGATCAGCAGCGTGAACGGATCCAGCTTCGACGGCCGCGCCGAAGCGGTTTTCGTGGGTGGCTGCGGCCAAGCCGCGGTCAGGGCCTTGTTGACCGTGCTCCAGGTGACGCCGTACTTGCACTGCAACGGCCGGTTCGACATGCCATCGCGGGAGTCGCGCCGCAGCGCGGCGTACAACTCGACCTTCGACTGGCCAGGCGGCATCGGGGGTGCTCCTGTACTGAGCACATCCAGCTTGACACCGCAACCCCGATGGTGACGTCAGAATTCGGTTCTGGCTCAACTTCTGTGACCCGACCACTCTGAGTGACAGCTGGCCCTCTTCGAGATGTACGCGAAGTCGCCCGGAAATGGTCCGTGGACAAGGCCGTTGGGTCGACAGTTCGGGGCCGTGGAAGAGGTCGTGCTCCGTCTGAAGACGTTGTTGTTCCCGTCAATCGCGGACGTCGCGGTGCTGTCGGTGGACGTGAACATCGAGATAGTGCGTGTTGATGCGCAATGCGTCGCGGACGGCGCCGTGTGCCCGGTTTGCGGAGTTTGATCGAACCGGGTTCATGGGTTCCTACCTGCGGTTTCCCGCTGATGTGCCGAGCGGTGGTCGAAGCGTTGTTCTCCAGCTGAGGGTCCGTCGGTTCACCTGCGGGAACTCGGGCTGCGCACGCCGTACCTTTGTTGAGCAGATACCCGGCCTGACACGCCGGTATAGTCAGCGGACCGAGCGGTTGCGCTCCACCCTGGCCGCAGTGGGTCTGGCCCTCGCGGGCCGGGCCGGGGCGCGCATTGCCCGCGTTCTTGGGGTGTCCGTCAGTCGCAGCACGGTGCTCCGGCTGGTGGATGCTCTTCCCGAGCCCGAGTTCCCCGCCCCGCGGGTGGTCGGCGTCGACGAGTACGCCACCCGCAAAGGCCGCCACTACGGCACCGTCCTCGTCGACATCGAGACCCGCCGCCCCATCGACCTGCTGGCCGGACCGGAAGCGTCCAGCCTGGCGGCCTGGCTCGTCAACCGGGCGGGCATTGAGGTCATCTGCCGAGACCGGGCATCGTTCTCCGCCGAAGGCGCCGCCACGGGTGCCCCGCAGGCCATCCAGGTCGCGGACCGGTGGCACCTCTGGCACAACCTGAGCGAGGCCGCTGAGCGGGCAGTCGCCCAGCATCGCCGTTGCCTTCGGGTCCTTGTTCCTGCAGACCCCGAACCCGCGCTTGAGTCTGCCCCGGAAGGAGAACCGTCCGGTTCACCATGGCCGACCGGGCACCGGTTCGCCGACCGCACCAGGTCCCGGCACGCCGCCGTCCACGCACTCCTGGAGGCAGGACATAGCCGGCGTTCGGTCCAGCGGCAACTCGGGACGGCCTGGCACACCGTCAAATGGTTAGCCGACGCCGCGAAGCCAGAGGACCTGTTCACCGGCCAGTGGCAGAACCGGCCGTCGGTTCTCGATGACTACAAGCCCTACCTGGACGACCGCTGGAACGCGGGCTTCACCAACGCGTGGAAGCTGTGGGAGGAGATCGTGCCGCTCGGCTACAAGGGCTACCAGCGCGTCCGTGCCTACCTGCAGAAGAAGCGCACCTCACCACGGCCGGTGATCGCCCCGCCGCCGTCGCCCCGAACGGCCTCGGGATGGATCCTCAGCCGCCCGGAAACCCTCACCGAGCCCGAACAGCTCCAGCTCAAGGCCGTCCGCACCCAGTGTCCCGAGTTCGGCGCCCCTACCCGCCACGTCCGTTCCTTCGCGACCATGCTCACCGATCGCCAGGGCGAGCGTCTCCCGGAGTGGCTCGACGCTGTCCGACAGGACGACCTGACCAGCCTCCACACCTTCGCCGCCGGTATCGACCGCGACCTCGACGCCGTCATCGCCGGATTGACCCTGCCCTGGAGCTCGGGCGCGGTCGAAGGGCACGTCAACCGGATCAAGATGCTCAAGCGCCAGCTGTTCGGCCGTGCGGGCTTCAACCTCCTGCGCAAGAGAGTGCTGCTGGCGTGACGGATGCGTGACATGCAAAGCCGGATTCAGCGGGGCCTACTCAGGACGCCGTTCGCGCGTCACGCGTGCGGCCACCCCGTGAGCCGCCTCTTACTCCCGCTGGTTCGGCCACAGAGGCCTCGGGTGCTCCGGCGGCACCTGTTGTCGGGACCGTCCGACCCTGTCACAACCGGGTCGTGCCACGCCAACCTAAAAACCACATCGCACGCACTCCGCCGCCCCCGTGAGTGACTGATTGTTACCGGACGTCAGAAGTTGAGCCAGAGCCCCTGGAGATGAACAAAGCCACCGGGCGCGCCTGTGGCCGCTAACCACTATTTCGGGGTGAGTTGAGATAAGGGGCGTGATGCCGTGCACCCTCTCGGTGTCGGCATTCCCGCCTCGCCGGCGGAACCGTACGCGCCCGTTGGCAGGACACGCTGGACTCGGGTCCGCTGCCGCTGCCGTCGCCGCCGTGGTCGCTGGATCGGTGGCGACGAGCACGACGAAGCGCCGCCCGTCCGCCTCGACGGAGGCGGCGCAGGTCCACGGGGACGCCATCGCGCAGCCCCCGGGTACGCGAACACTTGGTTCTTCCACAGCGCGGCCCCGGCAGTCCGTCCCGCCCCGTCCTCCAGCGGGAACCTGTAGGCGTGCGAGTTGATGTCCGCGTACGCCCCCAGCAGTTCGTCGTCGTCCACGCGTACGAAGGTCAGCTCGCGGGTTCGGGTGCCGGCAGCAGATCTACACGCGGTCCTGGAAGACGCAGTTCCACCCGTACGTGCCCGCGACACTGCCGTCGGCGCGCACCGCCTCCAGCGTGTAGAAGTACGTGCCACCGCGCGCAGCCTTGGTGTCGGTGTAGTCGCGCGTCTGAGCAGGGAGCAGTCCGGTGTGCAGCGGCTGGTAGGTCCGCGTGGCCGTGTCCCACCTGCTGATCCGGTAGCCCGCGACGGTGTCGCACTCGGCGGCCTTGTCACACTGCCAATTGATGGACGGCCCGTCCTCGTCCGGTCCGCCGATCACGGTGCCGTGGCCCAGGGCCCCGAGGTTCCAGTCCTGCGTCACCGTCACCGAGGGCCGCACATCCAGCTCGGTAGCCTCGACGACCGCGGCCTTCGGGTCGCTCGGGGGCAGCGCGTTGTTCCAGCGGTCCCTGGCGACGACCGCGTACACGTGCGTCTGTCCGTCGGGCAGGTCGCCGCACAGGACCGCGAGCGGATCGCTCGTGCCCTCCCCACAGCCGTAACCGAGCCACTCGACCGTGCCGTCGGCCTGCCGGGTGCCGATCCAAGCCAGGTAGCGGTCGACGTCTTCCTCGGCCGACGCCGACCAGCTCAGCAACACGCCGTCGGCACGTGGGGTGGCCTTCAGGCCGGTGACCGGGGCGGGCGCGACGCGATCGCCGGTGCGGACGACGACCGGGGCGGAGAGCGCCGACTCGTTCCCGGCCGGGTCCACCGCCGCGACCGCGTACGTCACGAACGCGCCCGCCGGCATGTCGACGTCGTGGCAGAGGCCACCGGTGGAGGTCTCGTCGCTCTCGTCGCGATCGCAGGTCACGCGCGTGAGCGCGGCCGGGTCGAGGGTCTTTCCGGGCGAGCGGTAGACGTGGTAGCTCCCGCCGTTGGAGAAGTCCTCGTCGAAGCCGTCGGGCTGCTTCCAGTACACGTCGGTGTAGCCGACCTCGGCGATGGAACCGAGTGAGGTCGGGGGTTTGGGCGGGGTCCGGTCGACGCCGTCACCGGTGACGGTGGCGTACGCCGAGGGGTTGTCAAGCGCGTCGAGGGCGCGGACGCGGTAATACCGGGTGGTGTTCACGGGCGCGTAAGTGCGGTACGACGTCGCGGCCGTGGTGCCCAGCAGTTCGAACGGGCCGGTGGCCGAGGGCGCGGCGTACACCTCGTAGGTCTTGGCGTCGGTGTTCCCGTGCCAGGCCAGGTTGGTCCACCAGGCGTCACCGACCGCCGTGAGATCGGTCGGCGCCGCCGGTCCGGTGCGGTCCACGGTGACGGCGGTGACGTCGGCGCTGCCGGTGGACTCGTGGCCCGCCTTGTCGACGGCGCGGACCTCGTACAGGAAGGTCTGGCCGGTGGCGGGCGGCGCGTCGACGAAGGAGGGGGAGGTGAGCGGTGACGAGCCGCTGACCTTGGCCCACTGGGTGGTGCTCAGCCGGCGGTACACGCGGTAACCGGCGAGGTCCATCTCCTTGTTCGCGGTCCAGCGCAGCGTGGTCTTGGTGGTGTCCCGGCTGTATGCCGCCGTGAGGCCGGTGGGAGCGAGCGGCTTGACCTTGTCCACGGTGGCGTCGGTGCGCGGGGTGTACGTGAACCGGACCTCGGCGCGGCCGGTCCAGGCGACGTAGTCCACGCGGAGGGTGTGCTTGCCGGCCGGAACGGTCAGGTCGACGGTCTTGCCGACGGTGGTGGAGACGTTCTTCCACAGGTCGATCTTCCGCACCCCGTCCACGTAGACGCGTATGCCGTCCTGTGTGCTGCCGGAGAGCCGGAAGGGGCCGCCGGAGCCGAAGTCCCGGGTGACGGACCAGCGGACGGAGAAGTTGTCCTTGGGCAGCGTGACACCGCTCGGGTCGCCGTACCCGTAGTCCTCGGAGACGGCGGAGTCGCAGGCGGTCAGCTTCGGTGTACCGCTGAAGGTGGTGTTGCCGAAGTACTGGGCCTTCCAGAGGGGAGAGGAGCAGGTGACGGCCGCGGACGCCGGGGCGGCGGTGATCAGGCCGCCGGCGGCTGTGAGGGCGGCCGTCGCGGCCACCGCGGTCAGTCGGGTACGAGTCATCACAGGGAGCGCGGGCCTTCCAGAGCGACGTCCAACGGGTGACCCCAGCAGTCACCGGTCACCGGTGACGCTTGTGGTGCCTGTGTGACTCCTGTGGGGCGATCTTGGTTGCCCCCGGTCACGCGCTTTTTCTAGTTTCGGTTAGCGGCAGCGAGCGTGCGTCCGTGCGCTCGCTGCGGCGCGGCGGGCGGCCGGCACTGCGGGCACGCCGCGACTCCGTGGGCGAGCGCCCGTAGCGCCTCATCCCGTGGCGTCGCCGTGACCGCTCCACAGAGCTGTCCAGCCATCTCACAGCCGACGTGACATCCACTGGTTCCTCGAGCTCGGCCTCAATCGAGGTAGCGCGCCGATGTACGTGCACACCGGTGGATGCTGGAACGTCCCGAAGCGGAGCCGGGGCGTGCGCTCGACTCCAATGAGCCGGCGTGGGAAAGGCTGCGCCATGCAGCGGACCGCGTCGCGGATCGAATACTCGAAGACGGGCGTAAGGCGGTGGAGCAAGGTCAGCCATGGTCGCTAACCCTCGGCGGTGTGCACGTGCAGCTCGCTCCGTGACAGTCACGCGATGCTGTCGGGTGGAGCCTTAATGGCTCAGCCAAGCGCTTCCGCCGGAGCCCCGCTCGTCTACCCGAGGAATGTGATGTGCATCAGATCTCTCCTTGTCGGAATGACGGCGCCAGCCCGCGGCGCTGTTCTTCACTGAAAGTCACCCCATATTCACATCAAGTAGATCACTGTGCACATTGAGTGACGCCTGGTGTTGACGCACGGGGTCACCTCCCGGTCCGCGCTTCGGCGTGGGCGCCTCTGAGGGCGGGCAGGGATGGTTCGAGCCGGGTGAGGGCCGGGCATGACGGGCGATGTGGTCGTCGTGGGCCCGGCGTCAGGTGAGGGCGTTGCGGAGGTAGACGGGCAGTGCCTGGCGGACGGCCGGGTCTGCTTCCCCGTCGGGGTCGGTGAGTTGGTCGGCGGTGATGACGACGTCGGTGGCGTGGTCGGTGCGGACGACGACGCGGAACGTTTCGCCCCGGCTGTCCCGGCCGGCGAGGTAGGCGGCCAGGGCGGCCCGGCCCAGCTCGGCGGGGTCCGCACGGGTGGTCGCTCGGCCGAGGTCTTTGCAGATCCATACGTCGCTGAACCGTTCGTGCATCAGGATCTCCCACCGCACGCAAGCGGGCATGTCGTCGCGTAACACAACCGCGATCATGCCCCCATCAGCCGGCCTCCCGTACCGCTACCTGCGAGTACTGGCCAGAAAGCGCGCCTCGCCCACCCGGACGAGCGGCTGGCACCAGCCCAGCTCTCGCCCGCGCGCCCGGATCGGGGGCGTCAAAACGGCTACCTCGCGCGGCCCTTGCGTTCTACCGTTGCCAGGCATGAGCACGCTCCAGGGCGCCTGTCTTCTGCCCGCGGTTCCACGCGATCGAGCAGGCCCGCGGTGAGCACACCTACCGGCAGCTGCCCGTACCCGCACCGGCCCGACCGATATGATGCCGCTGTCGACCCGCGCAAAGCTCCTGATGAGTATCGGGAGCGTTTCCGCTCTGTTCACCTCGCTCCTCGTGATCGCCCGGGCCGTCAGCATCCTGCACTGACCGGCCGCGTGGCTCAGGTCTCCTCCTCACGGCGGCGGCGGGGACGGTACGGCTCGGCAGCCTCGGCCATTGCCTGGGCTCCGACCACGTGGTGCTCGTGGGGTCGCCGCGCTGTCAGCCGCTCTGGTGCGGTGGGGGTAGGACTGCCGATGAGGAACGCGTGGGAGCGGCGCCCTGGCAGCAGCTTGCACACCGGGACCCCGGCCATGAGCAGGGTGGTGGCCGCGAACCCGGTGGCGGGGTGTCGAAGCCGGTACAGCGCCGGCAAGCGAGTGCGGACGCCCCACCGACTCCCAGGGCACTGCCAGTGGCACGCCTGGGTACACCGATCTTCAGTCTTTCCTCAGCTTGTTCACCTGTTCGGACATCGGCGCGGCGGCGGCACCGTCCCGCGGGGTGGTCCGGGGCCGGACTGGTCTTCTCATGTCGCGCACCAGCGTTCCTCTCGGCGTCTGGCCAGGTCCCAGTAGCTGGTCCCGTCCCTCCCGATGGCCGTCGACAGCACCACCTGACCCGACCCCGGCGGCAGCATCCCGGCGACCGCACACTGACACCCTGGCTGGAGGCGTACACCCGCGCGCGGGAACAGCACGGGCCCACCTAAACCAGCATGCCCACCGCGAGGATCGCGTCGGCCCGCTTCGTGGTTCGCGTCGGCCCGCTTCGTGGTCTGGGCAGGCATGCCGCACGACCAGGAGTGGTGACCGTCTTCCTCCGGTCACGCAGGTGCCGGCAGCCTCGCGTCGAGGAGCTGCTCCGCCAGCTGGAGCATGTGGTCGCCCGGGGTTTCGGTCGCCATCGCGGCCGCGAGGACTTGGGCACCATCGAGGATCACCAGGAGCTTGCCGGCGGTGTCGTCAGGGTTCGCGTCGCCTGCTTCGCGGAGCTGTTCGCTCAGCCAGGTCTGCACCTCTGTCTTATGGGCAACGGCCGCGGCGTGGGCGGGATGGTCCTCGTCGGGGAACTCGCTGGTGACGTTCAGGGTGGCGCAGCCGCGGTAGCCGGGCGTCGCCATGTCCTGCCGGGTGAGGGCGAACAGGGCTTCTATGCGGGCGCGGGGGCCGGGTGCTGCTGCCGTCGCCTCGCGCAGGCGCCGCCACCAGTCCTCGTTACGGGTGACGAGGTAGGCGGTGACCAACTCGTCCTTGGTGGCGAACTGGCGGTACAGCGTCGCGTTGGCGACGCCTGCCGTGCCGATCACCAGGTCCATTCCGACGGCGCGTACGCCACGGGAGTAGAACAGGTCGCCGGCCACGTCCAGGATGTGCCGTCGCGTCTCCTCGGCAGATCGTCGCACCTGGAGCCTCCTGTTCGTCCGGCTGGGGGGAAGGAACCGATCCATTATGAGACGGATCGTTCTCCTCATCAAGCGGTTGACAAGAGAGAACGTTCCGTCTCATCCTGAGGAAGAACGATCCGTCTCATCGGATGGATCTGAGGGCGCCACCGGTTGACGGGCGCCGCGCTTACTCAAGGGATCTCACTCATGCACATCGACTTCACCGGCCGTACCGCCCTGGTCACCGGTTCCACGCTGGGCATCGGCCTGGCCACCGCGGAAGCCTTCGCCCGAGCGGGGGCCCGCACCGTCCTCAACGGACGCGACGAGGCCCGGCTCAAGTCGGCTGCCGACGGAATCCGCGCCCGGGTGCCCGGCGCAGACGTCGTCACCGTCGCCGCCGACGTATCCACCGCCGAGGGCGCACGGGCCCTACTGGAGGCGGTGCCCGAGGTCGACGTCCTGGTCAACAACACCGGGGTCTTCGCCTCCACCCCGGTCCTGGAGATCCAGGACGAGGAATGGCGTCGTTTCTTCGAGGTCAACGTCCTTAGCGGCGTCCGGCTCGCGCGCCAGTACATGCCCGGGATGATGGAGCGCGGGATCGGCCGCATCGTGTTCGTCTCCAGCGAGACGGCCATCGACACACCGCTCGACATGGTCCATTACGGCATGACCAAGACCGCCCTGCTGGCGGTGGCCAGCGGTCTGGCCAAGGCCGCCGCCGGCACCGGCGTCACCGTCAACTCCGTGCTGCCGGGCCCCACTCATACGGAAGGCATCGAGGAGTACATCACCGCCCTCATCCCCGAGGCCGAGACGTTCGACGCCGCGCAGCGCGAGTTCATCGCCCGGTTCCGGCCGACATCACTGATCCAGCGGCTCATCCGGCCGTCCGAAGTGGCCGATCTGATCGTGTTCACCAGTTCCGACCGCGCGTCGGCGACCACCGGCGCGGCGCTGAAGGTCGAAGGAGGCACGCTCACCTCCCTCACGCCGTGACGCAGGCCACGCCGCCGCATCCGGTCAGAGTCCGCCCCATCGGGCTGCCGCGTCAGTGAGCCGTAAGTCCGGTCGGTGCGCTCCTTCAGCCGGCGCAGCAACGCCGCGAACTGCCCGGCATCGTCCCCGGTCGGCACAGCTCTCCCGCCCTTCCCCCGTACGCCCGTGTCCCCGTATCCCCGGTGGCCCCTATCCGTGCACGTCAGCAGGACCGGGATGGTTCCACCGGCGTCGGAAGGGCGTCCGGCGCCGTAGCTCGGAGGTCCTTCACTTCAGCGTCCGTTCCAGCGCGGCGGGCGCTCTGGACGGCCGGCCGCGGTTGCGGTGATCGCCGCACTTCGCCTGGACGACGCAACGTTGGAACCATCCCAGCCGTACGGACGTGCAGGAGTGCAGGTAGGGAAGCGCCTGGGAGGCCCTCCCGGACCGGGACATGACGGCACAGGCCTACGGACGGATGCGGGTACGGACCACATGGATGCGATGCGCGACGACGTGTCGGAGTTGGCGTTACTGCTGACGCGCCTGAAGGAGCGCACGGACCGCAGCTACGCGGCGCTGGCCCGCCGTCTGGACATGAATGCCTCCACGCTGCACCGCTACTGCGTGGGAGAGGCGGTGCCCCTGGACTTCACCGGAATCGAGCGGTTCGCCGCACTCTGCGGAGCCTCCCCCGAGGAACGCGTGGAGTTGCACCGCCAGTGGATCCTGGCAGTCGAGGCACGGAAACGGTCACGCCCGTCCGATACCCGGCGCGCGCCGGCGGGCCACGACACCACGAGCACCGCGGCGCCGACCGCATCCGCGAGCCACGGCAGGCCGGCGGATGAGGCAGCCGAGCCGAATGCGCCGGCCGACCGGGGCTCGGAGTCGACCTCTTCGGCCGGCCCGCGGCCCGAGCCCACCTCGCCGGCCGACCGACGGCCCCGCGTCGGGCGCCCGCGACGACGGCCCGTGCGTTCGACCGCACTGGCGGCCGCGCTCGTCCTCGCGCTCGCCGGCCTCACCACATCCATCGCCGGCCACCCGTCCGGCGGCGGTGAGCCGTCGGCCTCCGTCCGCGCCACACCGAAGCCCACGGTGCCGGCCGCGCCCAGCGGCGGCAGCCCGCAGTCCGCTGCCGGCCTGCCTTCCGGTGGCGTCGAGTCGTCGGCCCCCGCCCACGCCACACCGAAGCCCTCGGCGCCGGCCGCACCCAGCAGCGGCAGTCCGCGCAAGCACCGGGCGAGCGCCGGCACGGTCCCACCGGCGACCCCGCTCACCTGGACGGCCGACTCCCATATCTGGCGACTCGAATGCGACCACGACTACGTCATCGCCAAGCCACCGCAGCAGGTCCCGCCACCGCCGACGCCGCAGGACGCCGCGGTGTGGGCGGCGTCGCAGGGGGCGGTGCACGGGCGCACCACCAATCTGCGGATCTCGGTGCAGGGACAGGGCTCCGCCGCCGTCGTCCTGGAGGCACTGCATGTGCGCATGGTCAACCGCACCACCCCCGCCGCCCGCCGGGGCACCGCCTACTCGATGTACGAAGGCTGCGGCGCCGTCCTCATCCCCCGCCACTTCTCCGTCGACCTCGACGCGCGCCGGCCCCTGGCCCGTTCGGTGCCCGGCAACGAGCCGGACAGACCGGCCCCCGCGATCGACTTCCCCTACCGGGTGTCCCAGCGGGAGCCGGAGGTCCTGCTGGTCTCCGCACGCACCGAGTCCTGCACCTGCGACTGGTACCTGGAACTCGACTGGTCCTCGCAGGGCCGGACCGGCACGCTGCGCATCGACGACCACGGCCGCCCGTTCCGCACCACCAGCGTCGAAGGACTACCGCGCTACTGGTACCGCAACCCCTCCGGCTGGGTCCCCATGACCACCGCCTACGACGACGAGGAGACCGGCGACTGACGAGCAGCAGGCCCGGCCGCTGCGGTGCGGATCGCTCACTCAGAACGCCGTCCCGCCAGCGAGCAGCTCGGCCGGCCCGCTGGGCTCCTCACCCAGCCCTGTCCGCCACCCGGCGGGCGCGCTCACGCACGCCTGCCGGCCGTGCCGGCGGATTCAGCACGTGGAACTGCTGGAGATTCTGATTCCGTTGACGACGTAGGAATCGGTGAACACGGTCTGGTGGTTCGGCGCGAGGCAGATCGAGCCCCCGCTCTGGAGCCGCAGATACACCACGTCGTCGTTCCGGGTGTTCAGGACTGCGTAGTGCGGCCGGGGGGTGACCGCCTGATAGGCGCTGGTGACGTCCCGGTACTTCGAGATGGGGCGGCCCGCGAGCAGGGCGTCGTCGTCCACGTAGAAGCAGACGTAGGGGTACGGGCAGCCCTGGGTGGGGCCTTCCGCGCGGGCTGCGGACGCACCGGTCAGAGACATTGCCACGACGGTCATGCCGACCGCCGCGAAGCTTGCGGCCTTCCGGACGATGGACTTCATTGAAACTCCAAGGATTGGACAGATGGTTCGACGCACCCGCGAGTGACGCGAAGCGCCACCTGGGGGAGTACGGCCGGACGAACGTGTGTGCTGTCACAAACTCCTCACGCGCCGGCGGTGCTTGAGGGTGTTCGGTGTTCACGCCCGGGCCCGGCCGTCACGGCTCTGCTGTTCGTCGCGGATGCTCCTGCTGACCACACGGACGTCCGGCCGGTGCTCGGCAGGTCGTGTGAGCGTCCGGGGCAGCCGCTGGGAAGCGGTCCCGACCGATCGAGGCCCTCACTTCGACATGATGAAGTCCAGAGCGAAGCCGGAAGAGGTCGTCCAATAGGTCACACGCTGACCGTCGTCCGCGTACAACGTCTCGACGGGCATGGGGACATCGATCGGCCCGCCCGCGCTGCTGCCGGGCTTGCGACCCTGGAGGCCGAGGGTGATGCTCTTCGCCGGGTACTCGTCCATGGCGCCGCCGCTGACGAGCAGAGCGGCATACGCCTCCGCACCCGGAGCGAGGGTGACGGGCACCCCCGGGTTCGGGTCGCTCTCCTTGATCACGGGGACCGTGGTCCGGGCATCGGCACCGAGCCGCACGAGGGGGTAGCGGTAGAGGTTGCACGCCCTGTCCCCGGCGTTCTGGACGGTGATGAGGAGGTGCCGGGCGTCCCTGCTGTCCGCGGGCTCCTTCACGGCGGACACCCCGAGGACCTCCTCGGAGCAGCCGGCGACGGTGCCCTTGTCATCACTGCCGCCCGAGCGGTGCGTCACCGCGCCCTCGGCCTTCCCGCCGATCGCCCCCGACCCGGCGGCGGAGGCCTGTGTCGACAGACCACACCCAAGAGCCAGGACGAGACCCGCGGCCACGGCCGCACGGCGGCCGGCAAGGGACTTCACGTTCATATGCGTGTTCCTTCTCTGCTCGATACGAGGTCGCACACGCCCGCAGCCGCGGCACTGTGGTGAGCGCCCGCGCTTGCATCCCGGATGTCCGCAGACCTGCGTGTCCCCTGGGACGGGTGAGCTGGGGTGCCGTGGCGCTGCCGGACGGCCGGCCGCTTCAGCCGGTGCGACAGCCATAGAGTCGGACGCCTCGTGGGCCTGGGACAACAGCCGCCGGCCAACCTGCATCGATGGGACGGTCCCACCCCCGGCGACCTGCGGAAACACGTGACCCTGGGATGCCTGGTCGGGATGGGAACGCCTGAGGCCGGGCGGTCGGACACCCAGTGGACACACCCCGCGCCCGCCGTCTCACCCGGCAACGGTGCAGTCGGTCCCGTTCCCGACGGCTCTCCGGGGCCTTGCCGGGCCCTTCGAACGCACGGCTCTGCGCGAGGCAGACGTCCGTGCCTGTGCGCCACTGTGCGTCGACGGCGTCCACGCAGCTGGACACTCATCCGGCCAACACGGAGGAACCGTCCCGGGTCAACTCGCTGTCATCGAAGTCTTGGTGTGCGTCGGCCCACGGAACCACTGCGCGGCACGATCCTTGCGATCCCGTCCCCGCTGAACCCCGGGGCTCAACCAACCAGCTCCACATGCCGCCTGCTTCCACCCTCCCCCCACCGAACCCAGAAGGCCCTCACCTGTTCAAGCACCCAGCGAGCCGCTTGACGCCGGTTACCTCGCTCTCATGACGGGCGTTGTCCTGGTTGGCCAGGGGGTGATCCCCGGCTGTGACGCAGCTCCTGTCGTCCCCGGGGGAGGCCGCCGTACCGTTGTCCGCACCTCCCCGCCCGGGCGCGCAGTGCCCGCGACCGGATCACCCACACCGGAACACCCAGGACAGGCGGGCATACGCACAGGACGGTCCACCATGCCCACCGCGCTCTCGCCCGTCATCGCCGCCTCCGCACGCTGGCTGCTGGCGGCCTTCCCCCCGGCCACCGGCCCGCTGAACCAGGCCCTGGCCGAAGCCCAGGCAGGCCATGCGGCCACCATCGCCGCCGCCCTGCGCTACCCCACCGCGCTGGACGCAGAACTGCTGGACCTGCTCGGCCCCGGCGGCTCCGGCCGGCTGGACTTCGTCACCGGCGCCGACGCACCCCCGTTGACGGACGCCACCCACGCCTGGCGCACCCAGGTCGACGAGACCGTCGTCAGCTGGGCGGCCTGCCTGCTGGCCGACGCCGACCTCGCCGCCCTGGCCGCCGCCTGCCTGGCCGCCACCCACCACGGCCCCGACAGCGTGGGCGACGCGCGCCGGCTGACCATCCCCAGCCCGCGCGACCACCGCGCGGCCCCCCTGCTGCGCCACCCGGACTTCCTCGGCCCGATCGCGGACCTCCACCGCGAGACCCTCCTCGGCCTCCTCGGCGCCGCCCCGGCCGTCACCGCCCCCGAACCCGGGTGACCACCGAGCCCGTACGACCACAGGCAGCCGGCCACCGTCGGGCCGCCGCGGCCCGTCGCGCTCAGGGCGCCTTGAACAGAGCCGGGAAACGCGGAGCGAACCAGGGCTTGCGCCCCCCGACCAGGATGCGGCCCTGAGCGAGGGGACCCCACTGGCCCCGGCGCCCGAGCGCCATCAGGAGAAACGTGACCGGCTCGATGCGTGTGAGGTCCACAGGCCCGGGCAGCAGCGCATGCCGCGCCCCTCACCCCAGGCCGGTCGAGACGACAGCGGCGTAACCGCCTGGCAGAGCAGGCGGGTTGGCATGCGGTGGGTCAGCGAGGCTTCCCGAGAGACGGTAGGCCGCCAGGGACAGTCCGCACACTGCTACCCACCCGTACGACGCGCGCCGGTTGCCTGGTGGCCGGCTTCTCTGACGCGGCTTGGTCGGACTCGGCCTTCCTGGCGGCCGCCTGGCGCGCCATGAGTTCGAGTGCCTTCTCCCGCTGCGCCATGACCGCTTTGTGTCGCGCCATGGCCTCGGAGGCAGATTCGCCCGTCGTCGGTTTGGTCATGATCCCCCCCAGAGAATGCGCACCTCACCGTGCTCGCCATAGTCGACGCAAAAGCCCTGTCATGCCATGGGAAAGCCCCAACAGAGCCCGAGCTGTCATCCGGCGCAAGCCGAGGGCTTCGACCCCGGTCGGTCCGGCCCGGGGCTGCCTGTACGTCCCCGGGGGGTGTCTTTCGAAGCCCTCCGGGCGGGCTTGGGCCGCTGCTAGTCTGCCGATATGGCCAGAGAGATTCAGGTACCGGTTGACGATGCGGCGTACGACGCCCTCGTTGAGGAGGCCGAGCGGATCGGCGTCACGGTGCCGGAACTGGCCGGACGGGTCCTCGAGCACGATGTCGCCCGGCGCAGGTTCGTGTCGGCCGTGGGCGGCTTCGTCACCGCGTGGGGGCCGGCCTTCGACGAGGCGTTCGGCACGACCGGTGCCGGCGGTGCCGCCGCGTGATTGTGCACGTCGACCGCGCCTGGCTCCTGGAGGCCGCGCAGCAGTACCTGCGGGCGGATCCGGACGTGACCGACTGGGGAGCTCTCGCGGCTGCCGTCGCCCGGCACGCCGACGAGGTCATGGGAACCCCCGTGTACCCGGAGGCGCACCACCGGGCCGCCGCGCTCCTTCACCTCCTCGTGCGGGTTCCGGCGCTGGAGGTGCGCAACGAGCTGTTCGGCGCGGCCGTCGCCGCGGCGTACCTGACCGCATCGGGCCTGACGGTCACCGTCGAGGCCAAGGAGGCCGTCGCCCTCGCCTCCCGGGTCCGTGACGGGCTCGGCGTGCGCGACCTGGCCGCCGAGATCCGAAGGGACTGGATCGCCTGACCCCTCAGAACGGGAGCTGACGCCGTGGCCAGGCCCTTCCCCGAGATCTCCCCGCGCGGCTGGAAGAGCCTGGGCATTGTGGGCGGGGGAGCCGACCGGCGTCATCACCCGCTGCGCGTACACGCCCAGCACCCGGGCCATCTCCGCCGGCTCCAACTGCGCGGCATGACCCCACGCGCGACCGTCCAGGGCGTGCCAGGACGGGATGCACAGCTGCACGCACCGCCGGCGGCTGCCCTGCGCGGGACGGTAGATCCGCGCCCACGGCCCCAGCCCCCGCCGGGTCAGCTGCCAGTCGGCCCGCTCAAGCTGCTTGATGACCTTGTGCCCCTCCGCCAGCCGTCCGGCGAGCCGCTCCTCGTGCGACAGCACGGCGGGCAGGCCGTAGCGTTCGCACGCGGCCTCGGTGAGGACCAGCGGGGGGTCGGCGTCCTTACCCGAGCCGTGCAGCTTCTCCGCCCCGAGCTGCGCCTCGGTAAGCGTCCACTCGATGAGGGCGGGGCGGTCAGGGACTTGGCGGGCACGTCCAGGATGAGACCGCCGACGCCGTAGCCAGTCACGTTCCGGTCGGCGTCGGCGTCGAGGACGAGCAGCGGGCCGTGCGTGTACACGCCGCCGGGCGCGGGCGTGGTGGCTGGGGCGGCCTTCGTCGCACCCGCACGGCGCGAGTTTTGCGATACCCGCTCGGCACGCGGACGCGCCCCGGCGGCCGGTGCCCGAACGGCCGCCGCTGGGGGAGTGGAGGCGGCAGACTCCTCGGCGGCCTCGGCCCCGGTCGCGTCCGGTGCGCCGCTCGCCGACACGCTCGGCGGGCTCACCCTCGGCGTCGACGGCGCCGCTGCCGTTGCTGCGGGTGCCGCAGCGGGCTGCGGCACCGCGGTGTCCTCCTGCTCGGCACCGGTGCCCTCCGGGGCGGGGTAGAGCGTGGCGAGCTGTTCCAGCAGGCGTGCGTACGCCTCCCGCTCCGGCGGCCTCGGCTCGCCGGCCGGGCCGACAGGAAGTGGGCTCGAACCACGGCGGCACGTCACTGTCCGGGCGGCGTGCCGCTTCTTCGCTGGCCCGCGTACGTGCTGACAGCGGTCCAGGCCGTCGCCGGTGCTGCTACTTCTCGAGCGTGATGTCCGCGAAGCTGATGGCGAAGGCGTCGGGGTCGTCGTCTTCGTCCAGGTGGTAGCTGACGCTGGCCCAGGCGTCGGTGAGGCGGATACGGCGGGCGGCGGTATCGGCGGGGTCTCCGGCGACGAGGACGACGTCCTGGTGGGTGTCGGTGTTCTCGACGGCTTCGATCCAGGCGGTGGTGGCCGGGTTGCGGACGTCGCCGCGGGTGAGGATCACGCTGCCGTACAGGGGTACCGGGGCGTTGGGATTGGAGGTCAGGAAGGTTTCGATGTCGAGCGGGGTCTCGACGAGGGTGAGTTTGGTGACGGATTCGAGTGCCTCGGTCTGGTTGTCGCCGAGGTCGAGGTGGAAGTGGGTCATGTCCTGGGCTCCTGGCGTCTGGGCGGGTCAGTTCAGCTCGGGCGAGGTACGGACCGGCATCCTGACCTTGAAGACCTTGCCGTCGTCCAGGAAGAAGATGACGCGGGCGTTGTCGCCTGGCGTGATCAGATGAGTGGGCTTCTCGAACGTGATGAAGTAGCCGCCCGGCTCCATCGTGAGTCTTCCCTCAGCGGGGATGGTGAGGGTGCTGAAGTCCACTTTCTCCAGCTTCCGGCTCTCGCTGTCGATCACGTTCCGGTACACCGTGATCCTCTGGTAGTCCGGGCTCTTGATCTTGGTGATGGTGAAGCGCTGCTGAGCGGAGTTCTTGAGCGTGATGTAGCCCGCGGCCGGCAGAGCGTTGGGCAGCCAGCGGACCCAGCAGGACTTGTCCACAGTCGTGATGTCGGTAGTGACCGGCGTCTTCATACGAGGCGCTTTCCTTCCCGGGGCGTCCCTCGCCCCTTCGTCGGTCAGCACACGAGGTGACCGGGGCACGGTGCAAGCGACGGGCGGGGTAGGTCATCCGATCCAGTGGCAAGATCGGCTACACGCCGCATGCGAGCAGTTCCCCCGGCGAAGCCTTCACCGTGCACGGTGCAAGTCGGCGCCCCGACGGCGCTGTCAGGGGTCGGCCACCCGGCGCACTCGCCGTGACCGGAACCTCAGTGCAATACCCCCGGGTGGTTTACCCGGCGCGCCCGTCCGGCGGCCATTTGCCCTCACCTATCTTCATTCTGTAGTCGGATGGCTACGGTGAGTGAATGGAGATCGCGGATGCGTTCGACGTCCATGGGCAGACTGGCAGCCCTCGCATCGACGGCCCTGCCGACCCGTCCGGAGGGCACCACGCGGCACTCCGTATCCCGTCTGCGACCAAGAGCACTGGCCGTGGGGCTCGCACTGGCGGTGTCCGCGCTCGTGCCCTCGTACCCCGCTGGTGCGGCTGATGAGTACCAGTGGGCCGCGCTGGGTGACTCGTACACCGCCGGCGGCTTCGTCGGGGACCCGCTGCCCCCGCTCGGCGATGCGTCGCGGGACGGCTGTGACCGCACCAGCGACGCCTACCCCGGCGTGGTCGAGCGGGAACTCGACGAGTTCCCGCCGGGCAAGTACGTCCACCTGACCAACGTCAGCTGCGGCAACGCCACCATCACCGACATCGCCAACACCAAGCAGACGCCGATCAGCCCGGTCCAGCCCCCTGCCGCAGGCTGGCCCGCAGTCGACCCGCAGATCCAGCGAGCGAAGCTCAACGACAAGACCGATGTCGTCACCATCGGCGTCGGCGGCAACAGCCTGCCCTTCGGCGGCATGCTCCTCAAGTGCCTCGAACTGGGCGCTACGCTCGGCAAGTCCTGCCGCGAGTACTACACCAGTCCCCCCGAAGGGGAGGAGAGCATCCAGCACAAGCTCGCCAGGGTCCAGGACGAGTACGTCGAAATGCTGGCCAAGGTGCACCAGGCCGCACCCAACGCGAAGGTGATCGCCGTCGGCTATCCGGCCGTCCTGCCCGAGGAGAGCAGTGACTGCAACCGCGCGTCCCTCACCGAGCTGAGCTCGATCAAGCACGCCGACATCGACTGGCTCCGTGACCACGTCCTCAAGCCGCTGAACAGCACGATCCAGCAGGTCACCTCGTTCTTCGGCGACCGCTACGTCGACGTCTACTCCTCCAGCGTGGGCCACGACGCCTGCCAGAGCGCGGACACCAAGTGGGTCGAGGGCATCTGCGGCGACGCCGCGGACTACTGGCCCTCCAAGATCCCCGGCACCCTGCTGAACTGCGGTCTCATCGGCAAGCGTGTCACCCTGGTCCACCCCAACGCCGAAGGCCACGCCAACACCGCCGCCCACGTCGAACGAGCCATCCGCATCGCCCTCCTCAACCACTGACCAACAGACCGAACCCGGCGCCAGAGCCACGGCCTCCGACGCTCGACTTCGGCTGACCGACGACAGCGGGGCCGGGCAGGATCATCCTGCCCGGCCCCGCAGTTCGTTCCGGCTGCTCACCGGCTGAGGCGGATCCGTGGCCCCCACGCGAACTCGAGGTCGTCCAGGAAGACGTCCTCCATCTCCTCTCCCACTGGGCGCGCAGATTGAACGGGGCGGTCTCCGTCCCACACCTCGACGGTGAGAGAGGCAGTGTGGGTATGGCCGGCGCTGGTGATGTCCAGGCGTCCGGGATGGGTGCTCAGGAAGGCGCCGAAGTTGAATTCGTCCGGGAAATCCAGATCGAGGAAGGCGTCGTCGGATTCCTGCAGTGCGAACGCGTGGTAGCCCACAAAGACATCAACATGCTGCTCACGGACAAGCTGCGGCACGAGGCGCCCCCCAGGGTTGTAGACGACTGGCCATCGCCTGCGATCATATGGCGGCGCCGCTGGCCGGAATGCGGCACTGCGCGAACTGGGCGGCGCCCGGTCCTCGATCGGCCGAATGGTACCGACGCGGGCCGCGCGACGAGGCTCCGCCCCCGTCTGGGCGGAGCCTGCCCGCGCCGCCGGCCTCACCGTCGAGCCGTAGACGAGCGGCCCGCCAAGCCCGCGACCTCGCGCGCCAGGCTCTGGTCGCGGCCCGGGAATTCGACGACACCTCGCCGCGACCGCGCCGGAGCTCGCCGGTCACGTCCAGGCCGTGGCGTTCGACGCGGACACCGGCCGCCTGGGAGTCGCCCCGACACCCCCGCCTACGGCACGAAAACTGCGCTGGAGCGCGCCGAAGCTGGTCGCGGCCGCCAACGAGAAGGTGCGCGGCACTAACGTTCGCACGCTGCACGTCCTGGCGCCCGCCTTCGTGAAGGCCGGGCCCGCCACGGCGACCGCCGACCCGGCTCCGCTGACCGTGCCCGCCGCGCCGATGCAGCGACGGATCCCGCCGGACGGTTACCACCGTGCCATCGAGGCGCACCGCCAGGCCGCCCGGCCGCCGAGGGTGGACCCGGCCATCGCGCAAGCAGTGGAGCGGCAGACCGCCGCGATGCGGGAGCTGAGCCGCCGCGCGTTCCCCGAGCCAGACGTCGCCGCGGACGATGCGCCGGCCTCGATCGAGGCGACCCGGGATACGGCCTGAGCAGACCAGCACCCCGGGAGCGGCCCCGCACCCGGGGGCCGGGGCGGGCGGTGGTCTGCGGGCTGGGCGCTGGGAGGTGGCTGTGGGGAGCCATTGGCTGACACACCTCGGCTGTATCCCATGTTCCACATCTATGGTCTGGTGCCACACAAGGCTGCCCGACTGGTCGTCAGTTGAGGTGTAGACGAAGGTGAGGCTGCTTTATGCGATTAAGGGTCGTTTCGAGTGTGTTCGCCGTGAGTGTGGCGTTGGCCGCTACCAGCGCTCCTACGGCTCTGGCGGTGCCGCCGCCGAACCCGGCTCCGCCTGAGGTCACGGTAGCGACGCAGGACTCGGAGTCTGCCCGTGTCACGACGTGCGACTTCTACGCCTCCAAGCCTCTGCACAGTGGCTCCCGGATGACGGGCACCGGGGGCATCAAGACGTGCTCGGGCGGTCCTGCGGCTTGTACCAGCGAGGTGGACCTGGAGTTCTACAACGACTTCTCGAACTTGTGGATGACGGCTGGGACCGCGCGGCAGTCCAAGTGTGCGCCGCCGCTGCGGTCGTCGACCGCAGCAGCAACCTGTGTGAACCGCCCGGGCGACCCGAAGGTGGCCTGGCGCACCAGCACGGTGGGGACTCTCGTGAGTTCGGGCGGGTCCCACGGCTCGGGCACAGCGCACAGTGACGTCTTGTACGTGCCCTGCGCGTAGGGGAGCCTTGGAAGGCTGTGTAGGTGAGTTGGCGCTCGGCCGCGGGTGTTCCACTCGCCGGAGAGAGGAACCACTGTGACCTCGGATCCCGACACGTTATGGCGTCGCTGCGCTCACCTGGGTCGTGTCCTGCTGCCGCTGGTGGACCAGGAGCCAGTGCGGCAGGCTGACCGGCACGAGAACCTGCGGACCTGGGGCATCGACACCGCGGTGGGCGAGCGGCTGATAGAGGTTTTCGCAGCCCTGGCCGCCCATGCCGTCGCCATCGACGCCTCGGTGTCGACCGCGCAATTCGACGCTCTGCCTGTGAGGACGGTGGCTGAGGCGGCGACCGGCAAACGGGACTTCGAGCTGCTCGCTGGGCTCCCGGACAGCTTCGCCGACGTCCGCGACGAACAGGCCGTCCAGCTCTTCCGCCTGTCCGCCTATGAAGGCGGGCAGGCCAGCCGCCGGCTCTTCCAGCTGAGCAGAGAAGTACGTCACTCGTTGATCGTTCTCGCCGAACACCCGCTGTTCCCCTGTCGTACGTGTGGGGACGTCCTCAGCCGTGCAACCGAAGCCGGTCTGCCTCAGTGATCACCGGGCGGACCCGGCGGGTGCAGGTACCGAAGCCCCTCGCCTTACTGGTCTGCGCAGCCGTCGGCCCTCCCGTGGGGAGGGCGGGAGGGACGGCGCGGCCCGCGCCAGGGTGACCTGGGTGAGCCAGGGCGGCGGCCACAGGACCGGGGATCACCGCTGGTGGCAGCATTGCACTGGCTCCAGCCACGCAACAGGCTCCTGACTGAATTCGATGCCGCCCTAGTATGGGTACGGGTACGTACCCATACCCTGTTTGTGTGGATGGGAGCCCGATGATGCCTGACGCCAATGTCCGCATTCCCGAGGAAGCCCGCGACCGGCTTGCGGCCATAGCTGCGGCGGAGGGCATGTCGCTGCGCGCCTATCTGGCCCGGCTCGCCGAAACCCTGCTCACCCCGGACGAGCGTGCCGCGCGGGCCGAGCAGGCCCGGGCCGCGTTGAGGGAGTGGAACGGCTACGCGCCGACCTCAGCTGAGGAACAGGACCTCGACAGCGAGTTGGACCGCCGCCTGGCCCAGGCGGCCGCCCGGTGAGCGACGCCATGCACATCGTCCTGGACGAGACCGCGATGGCCGCGGCCGGCCAGGGCAACGTTCTCGCCTCTCGCCTCATCCATCGCGCTCACGCCCAGGCCGGCTGGTACCTGTACGCCCCCACGTGCGCGCTCCTCGAAGCTGACCGGGTCCGGCCGGGCACGGCGCAGCACCTGGCCGCGCTGCCGGGTATCACGGTGCTCGACCTGGACCTTCCGGCCGCCTTGGCCGTGGCCCGGCACGACACCTGGGCGGTGGCGCACTGCCAGTACGCGGCCCAGCCGACTCCGGACCGCCCCGATGGGGCGATCATCGCCACCATCGCACCCGACCGGTGGATCGGCGAGCCGGTCCGCGTCCTCGACCTGACGCCTTGACGCCGAAGCCGGATCGCCCGTTGACGCGAAGGTGGGTTCGGCGGGTCTGGACGAGGCACTGCCAGCGGCTCCGGACGGCTTCGGCCCCGTCGAGCCACTGCGCGGAGGAGGGGCCGGGCAGGGGGAGGCCGCCCATGTAGTGGGCGAGGTCGGCGTAATAGGCGTAGTCGCCGGTTCGGGCGAGTTCGCGTAGCCGGTCGATGACGGCACGGACTTTGTCGTGCTCGCCGAGGACGGCGTGGTGGAAGGCGAGCGCCAGCTCCAGGCCGGCTTCGGTCGCGGTGATGCCGGCGTCGTGGCTCTCGGCGCGCAGGTCGCGGGCGGCTTCGAGGCCGCGCAGAGTGCCGGCGTCGCGGACGAGCCCGGCGATCCGCACGGTGAGGCTGGTGGCCCGCAGGTCGAGGCCGGTGAGGAGCTGCTCGGCGAGGTGGAGTTCGTCGTCGGCGGTGTCGGGGTCGGTGAAGGCCACCACGAGGGCGCGCTGGGCTTGGCTGGTGGCGCGTTCCCCGGCGACGCCGTGCTGCTCGGCCTGGTCGCGGGCGGCGGCGTAGGCGGCGGCCGCGCGGTCCATGTCGCCGTGGGGCCAGAGAATGTCGCCTTCGACGCGGTGCTGGCGGCCGCCCGGGAGCGCACGGCCGAGCACCTGCTCGCGGTGCGACTGAGCAACTGCGCGAGCAGCAGGCCACGCGCACCGAGCAGGCCGCGGCCGCGCCGTGGACGGTCCGGCTGCCCGAGCTCGCCGTCCGCCCGCTGAACGCCGACACGGCCGGGGCGGTGATCGCATGAGCGCCGAGCTGAGCGGCATCGACCTGGCGCGCCAGGCCCTGGCCGCCGCCCGGGAGGCGGCGAAAGAAAACGGGGCCGACTGGAAGCGGCGCAGCGGCACGGTCGTACGCCGGGACGGCCGTGAACCTCTCGGGCTCGGCAGCGCGATCAGCATGATGATGACCGAGCGCGGCATGGTGACCCCGGCCGCGGGCGGCGGCGTCCTCGCGTAGTTCGACGACATCCTCGCCGCGGCCGCGCCGGAACTCGCCGGTCACGTCCAGGCCGTTGCGTTCGACGCGGACACCGGCTGCCTGGACGTCGCCCCGGGCGCCCCCGCGTATGGCACGAAGCTGCGCTGGAGCGCGCCGAAGCTGGTCGCGGCCGCCAACGAGAAGGTGCAGGACGCGAATGTCCGCACGCTCCACGTCCTGGCGCCCGCCCCCATGAAGGCCGGCCCCGCCACGGCGGCCGATCCGAAGGCGCCGACCGTGCTCGCCGCGCCGGTGCAGCAAGCGTCGGCGCCGCCGTGTCCGTAGCCGTTACGGCGGCTCAGCGGTGAATGCCGTTCTTTGCCGCCTGGCTCAGCAGAGCCGCTGCCAGAGCGGGCTTTTGCCCCAGAGCCAGGAACGCCGGCGGCGCGGAACCATTCCGCGCGATCTCGATCTTGTGAAAGGTCAACCAGAGTCTGCCCTGCCCCAGGGGCAGGGCATCTGTCGGTGATCTGCTGGATGCGGCGTTTCACGGCAGGTCCTCCTTCCAGGGGTCGTTCGGCAAAGTGAGCCCGAAGGTGCGGTGGAGTCGCGTCTGGGTTGCCTTGAGATACTTGATGCCTTCGTCGAACTCTTTCCAGCCCTGGGTCTCCTGCGCGGCCTCGCTGGGGCTCTGGCTCTGCGTGCCGTCCAGGCGGGTCGCGTTGAGAATGTCGCCTGCGCCGTCTTGGAGATGCTTGAGGGCGGCTGACCAGGTGGCCTGGGTCTTGACGTCGGGGATGGGGCCGTATTCGCGGACCCGGTCGAGGGTGTTGAAGAACGGTCCGAAGTCGTAGGCCCAGTCGTTGCTGGTCTGGAGGTCCTGGACGTCGACGGCAGTGCTGATCAAGTTGACGAGCTTGCCCTTGCCTCCTGAGTCCCACCAGTAGATGACGTTGTTGGCGATGTACGAGGGGTCGGCGGTCAGTGCCGAGTGGGTGGTCGGCGTGGCGGGATTCGCCGGTGTCAGCGCGGGCGTCGGTGTCTGCGCCGGTGTCGGCTCGTCGGCCGGTGTGGTCTGCGGGCCGCTCGAGCAGGCGGCCAGCACTGAGGCGGTGAACGCGGTGAGGAACAGGGCGCGGACGCGTGGGAGATGACGCGCGGGCCGGCTCATCGCTGGGCCCTGCTGATGAGGTGGGCGAGCAGGAGGGTGCGGGGGATCACGCGGTCGATCTGGACGTACTCGGTGTCCGCGTGGGCGCCGTCGCCCACCGCGCCCAGGCCGTCCAGCGTCGGACAGCCCGTCGCCGCGGTGTAGTTGCCGTCCGAGGCGCCGCCGACGGCGGCCGCCCGCAAGGGCTCCTGGCCCAGGTCCGCGGCGATGCGGGAGGCGAGGGCGAACAGGTCGGCGGAGGACTCCGGTTCCATGGGCGGCCGCTGCGCGCCGCCCAGGATCTCCAGCCGGGCGCCCGGTGTGCGGGCCGTGAGTGCGTGCATGAGCTCGTCGATCCGTTCCTGCGCGTCCACGGTCGGAACGCGTACGTCCACCGCCACCCGCGCCCGTGCGGGCACCGTGTTGCGCGTGCTGCCGGCCGACAGCAGGGTGGGTGTGACGGTGGAGACGCCCAGGACGGGATGGGCTGCCCCGACGGCGCCTGTCGCGGCCCCGATGCCGGCGACGGCCAGCACCTGGTGGGCGGCCTCGATGGCGGCGTTGACCCCTCGGTGCGGTTCCTGACCCGCGTGCGCGGCGTGGCCGTGCACCACGACCTCGTACCGCGAGGTGCCCTTGCGGGCGGTCTTGAGCGCGCCCTTCTCGTCCGCGGCCGCCTCCAGCACGAGGGCGGCCGCGCACGCCCGCGCCGCCTCCTCGATCAGCTTCCGGGAGGTTGGCGAGCCGACTTCCTCGTCCCCGGTGACCAGCACGCACACCCCGTCCAAGGAGGGCAGCGAGGCCAGCGCGTGGAACATCTGCACCAGGCCGGCCTTCATGTCCAGGACCCCGGGGCCCCGGGCGATCCCGCCGGCCACCGACCAGGGATGTGTCCGAAGCGAACCGATGGGCCAGACCGTGTCGTGGTGCCCCAACAGCAGCACCCGCGGGGTGCCGAAGGCCCACCGCAGATGGGTCACCCCGTCGATGACGATCGTCTCCGGCTCGGTCCCCAGCAGCCTCGCGCCGAGGGCGCCGACCACCTCGGCGCTGCGCGTCACCGAGGCGTGGTCGGCCGAGAAGGACTCACAAGTGACGAGCTCCTCCAGACCGGCCAGCATCGCCGGCAGGGCGAGCGCGGACCCCCGGCTCACCGGCCCCACCTTTGCTCAACTCCCCGTCGCAACAACACACTTCCTCCTCGCATCTCACGGGCGATTGGGGCAGCGACGCACTCCCTTCCGGCGCGCCGCCGCGTGAACGACGTTAGGACCGGGCAAGGCATGACACCAGCGACTGGATTGCATGGGATCTATGCGCCACAAGAATGTGTTCGGGCAAGATGGCCGATGGCGAAACGAGGGACCTGACGGCGGGAGGAACATGTACGAGATCGATGCCCTGCGGCTGCTCGTGACAGTGGCCGAAACCGGGTCGTTCACCCGTGCCGCCATCCGGCTCAACTACACGCAGTCCGCGGTGTCCCGGCGGATCGCCACGCTGGAACAGCAGGCGGGCGGGCCCCTGCTCGAACGGCTGCCGAGGGGCGTACGGCTCAATCCCGCCGGGCGGGCGCTGCACCGGCACGCCGTGGAGGTGCTCGACCGGCTGGCGCGGGCGCAGCGGGAACTGGCCGTACTGCACGCGGGCCACGGCGGGCTGCTGCACGTGGGTGCGTTCGCCACCGCCAACATCCAGCTGCTGCCCACCGCCCTGCGCGCCCTCCAGGAGGCCAGGCCGGACGTCGAGATCGTCGCGATCGAGGGCCCGACCGACACGCTGATGCGGCGCCTCACGGACGGGGCACTGGACCTCGCCGTCGTCAGCGACTACCCGTCCGGGCTGCCGTCGGCCGATGGTGTCACCACGACCGAACTATGCGAGGACGAACTGCTCGTCGCCCTCCCGCGCGAGCACCGCCTGGCCGGAGCCGAGACGGTCGGCCTGCGCGAACTACGCGACGAGCCCTGGGTGCAGAGCGCCTACGGCGACCGTCCGACGATGCTCGCCGACGCCTGCGCCCGGGCCGGCTTCACCCCCAAGAAGATCATCCGGATCGCGGAGTGGACCGGAAAATTCGGCTACGTCGCCGCCGGACTCGGCGTGGCACTGGTCCCCTCCCTGGCCGCCTGGGCCGTCCCCGACGAAGTCGTCCTGTGCCGCCTCGACGACCCCGCCCTGCGCCGCACCCTCCACGCGGCCCTGCCCGCCACCCCACTGCCAGCGGCACTGAAACTGCGGGACCTGCTGCGCGACGGGGCGCGGCATACAAGTTCGGCAGTGGCGCAGTGACCCTGCTCATCCTGTGGTGGGAGACCCGCCACTGACGACGCTCCGACGGCGGGCCCACCACTTGGCGGGCCCGCTTCACGTGCATCTCATCACTGGCGCCCGCCCCCTGCGACCACATACGGTCACCGACCGGCTGGACCTCCGGAGGAATCGGCGACAGTTGAATACGAGAGCTCACCAGTAACAAGGCCGGTCGAGGCCGCCCCGGCGGCGCCCGCCGTCGGTCGCTGCCCGCCATGCCGTCGTCTCCCTCGCGTCCGTCGGAAGTGAAGACGCAAGGGCTGACTGCCCGGATGCACTGCGCCGTACTACTCCGAATGCTCGGTCAACAGATGGCGGCCATCATGGTGCTTTGGCGACTGGCGTGCTTCGCAGCAGGTCGGGACGGACGTCCGCGAGGGCGAAGGCCCGCTGGAGGCCGGCCACGAGTTCGTCGTCGATGCGGTAGCGCCGTGCTCGTTCGTCCCGCTGGAGAAGTGGGCCAGCGCCGTCCGGGCCGACCCGGCCCTGAACCGCCTTGACACTGGTCAGGCTCCCGCCGATCCGTGAGATGGGGATCGGATGCGTCAGGTGGTGGGCGAAGTGCTCCTGGACGTCGTCGTACGAGGCCGTGCCGCCCAGCTCGGTGATCCGCCGCAGCACCGCCCGGGCCCCCGGCATCAGCGCCGCGATCAGCTGGAACAGCAACCGGCCCGTCCAGCCGTCGGCGAGGTCGTCGTCGGCCAGATCCTGCGGACCGGGCCGGGGATCCGGGGCCTCGGACCATTCGTCCGGGGTGACGGGGCGCATCCCATAGGCGGCCTGGACCACGGCGAGAGCCTGCTCGTAGGTGTCCGTCTCGGTGTCGATCGTCAGCCGCACGTCGCCCCTCCGTGATCGCGCCCGCTGCCATCTTTCCCCAACGGCCCATGGCGTCGGGAGACGGCCGTCAGCACAGCAACAGCTGACCGTGAGCGGCGCTCTCGGCGTTACTGCGGGTCCGGCCAGATGGACAGCACCTCATGGGGCCCAGCCGGGCCCGGGCGGGGCGCGCAGAGGTGGCCGCGCCGCGGCCCGCGCCCGGGACC
>NZ_JBEYXJ010000107.1:0-28382 GCF_040645015.1 Streptomyces sp. NPDC046881
CAATATTGCTATTTAACCTTAAATAACGCCACACACCGCAGACACCACCCGCCTACCCCCACCCCGCGTCGGGCCCTTCACGCGCGCGCGTGAAGGGCCCGAAGGAGTCACACCCGACCGGCGGGCACCCAGCGGGCTACAACAGCCCGTCCCACATCTGCTCCAGCAGCACCGACCACCAGCTCTCCGGCGAACCGAGCGCCGCCGGGTCCAGGGCGGCCAGCTGCGCCTGGAAGTCGACGGTCCAGCGGCCCGCCTGCTCCTGGTTCAGCCCGTACCTCAGCCGCCACATCCGGCCCAGCAGCGCCAGGCACCGCGCGAACTCCGGCAGCCCGGTGTTCACGAACTGCGGCGGCACCGGCGCACCGCCCGGCCCGGCCTCCACCGGCACGGCCACGATGTTCGCCGTGCCGTACTGCACACAGATCGCCTTGCCGAAGTCGCTGCCCATCACGAGGTACGACCCCGCGTCCGCCGCCGGCTGCACCCCGCGCTCCGCCGCCAGCTCCGCGAGCGTCGGCACCGGGCGGCCCGGCTGCGCCTGCGCCCAGAAGAACGGGCCCATGTCCACCGGCAGCCCAGCCAGGACCAGGGTGTGCGCCACGATCGGCGGCACGCCCTGCCGGGACACCGCCTGCTGCTCGAACCGGAACACGCCCGGGCCGAACGCCGCGGCCAGCTCCTGCGCGATGCCCTCCGGCGGCACCGGCGGCGCGGCCTGCACCGGCGGCAGCGGCGCCCGCACCGGCGCCGGCCGCGCGGGACCGTCCGCCACCTGGTGCAGCTCGCCCTGGTGCGCCAGCAACTGCTGCATGCCCTGCTGCCGGCTCGCGTGGTCCGTGCCGTACGGCGCGATGGACGCGATCCGCGCCTGCGGCCACTGCTCGCGGATCATCCGCGCGCAGTAGGCACCCGGCAGCGCGCACGACTCCAGCTCCGTGTGCAGCTCCAGCACCTGGTCCGGCGGCACGTTCATGGCCCGCAGCTCGTGGAAGATCTGCCACTCCGGGTGCGGGGTGCCCGGCGCCGAACGCCGGATCACCTGCTGCTCGGACCCGTCCTGCGCGCGGTAACGCAGCACGGCCTGATACCCCGGCCCGACCGTCGGCTGGCCCTGCTGCGGATACCCGTACGCCCCCGCCGGCGGCACACCGGGCGCCCCGAGCGTGCCGGGTGCGGGCGGCGGCAGAGGCGCGCCCGGCCCGCCCACCGGAGGAGCGGCCAGCACGGTCTCGGCATGGTGCACGCCACCGGGAGGCTGCGGCGCCCCCGGACCGGCCGGAACACCGGGGACGTGCGGGGGCACCGGACCACCGGACGCCTGCGACGCACCGGGGGCACCCGGAGGCTGCGGCGCACCAGGCACCGGCGGCATGCCCGGGCCGCCCGGGGCCGCGGGGGCACCCGGAGCACCGGCCGCACCCGGCGTGCCGCCCTGAGGCTGCGTCACACCCGGCGCGGGGGGCATGCCCGGGGCCGCGGGAGCGCCGGGCGGGTTGGGCATACCCGGGGCACCTGGAGCACCGGGAGCACCCGGGGGCAACGGCGCACCCGGAGCCGGGGGCGGCGTACCCGGCGTACCGGAAGCACCCGGCATCCCCGGAGCACCCGGCGGCTGCGGAGCACCCGGCGCCGCAAAGGCACCCGAGGCGTTGGGCATACCCGGACCACCCGCCGCACCCGGAGCACCGGGAGGCAGCGGCGCACCCGGCGCCGGAGGCGGCGTACCCGGCCCACCCGGCATCCCATGAGCACCCGGGGCACCCGGAGCACCCGGCGGCTGCGGCGCACCCGGCGCCGGGTGCGGCGTACCGGAAGCACCCGGCATCCCCGGAGCACCCGGAGCCCCCGGAGGCTGCGGCGCGCCCGGCGCCGTCGGCGTGCCCTGTCCGGCCGGTGACGCGAAGGCGCCCGAGGTGTTCGGTGTGCCGGGAGCGGCCGGGCCCTGGGGGGCAGGGCCGCCCAGTTGGCTCGGGTCGGCCAGCACCGTGGCCGCGTGGTGCACGTGGCCCGGTGCCTGCGGTCCCTCCGGGCCGCCCTGGCCCTCGGGGCCCTCCGGGCCCAGGGCCGAGACGAGTTGCGTCGGCACGTACCCGCCCGCGGGCGGCGGCGTCGCGGTCCCCGGGCGCGTCCCCGGCGCACCGGGAGCGCCCGGCGGTGGAGGCGGCGCGCCCACTCCGCCACGCGCCTTCTTCGGCGGCGGCGCGGCCTTGCTCGTCGCCGCGTCCGCGATGTCCCCGGCGTTCGGCGCGAGCCGCCGCCCGGGCGCACCCGGCCCCGCCGGAGGCTGCGGCGCACCGCCGGGCGCCTGCGGATAGCCGTACCCGGGAGCACCCTGCGGGTAGCCGTACGACGGGGTGCCGGCCGGCGGGTACGGCGGCACGCCCTGCGGCGGGGTGCCCGGGGCAGCCGGCGGCTGCGGGGGCGTACCGCCCTGGCCGGCGCCCGGCACATCGAGCGCCGGTACGACCGCCGTCGGCGGCAACTGGCTGCCGCCCGACATCAGCGCCGTCGGCGCGTCCGGCGCCACCGCCTGCGGGCGCGGCGCCGCGTCGTCCGAGTCGCCCAGCGGCGGCGCGAACACCGTCGCCGGCAGCGGCACGGAACGGTCCTCGTCGCCGGTTTCCGCGTTCGTGTCGGTACCGGCCCACGGCGTGGCCCCCTCAGGCACGTCCGCCACGGCGGACGCCCCCGCGGACGCCTCCGCGGGCACCCCGGCCTGCGTCTCGGCCGGCCCGCCCCCACCGGGGGAAGCGGGCCCCTCGCCGGCCACCGGGTCCGGCCGCCGTTCCCCCACACCCAGCTTGTCCGCCGCCTCCTGCAACCACTCCGGAGGAGTCAGCAGGAACGACGTCTGGTTCAGATCCAAGCGCGCGGCCGCGGGCGCCGACACCGCGTCCTGCGGCTCCTGCGCACGGCCGTACTCCTCCTCGTACCGGCGGATCACCTCGCCCACCGGCAACGCCGGCCACAGCGTGGCCTCCCCGCTGTCCCGGGCGATGACCAGCCGCTGGCCACCCGCGTCCGAACGCGGGCCCTCCGCCCGGTCCTCGCCCCACACCACGAACCCCAGCTCGAACTCCCGCACCCGCACCTCACGGTGCTGGTACGCGGGCACATCGCCGTTGATCCACTCCTCGGCGCGCTCCTGCGCCTGCGCGTACGTCACCATCGCTCGCAGCTCACTCCCCCACCGGGCCGGAAGACGCCGAGCCGGAAGACACCGGGACGACACGGGCGAAACCGCCGTCCACCATCAGATGGGCCACCGTCTCCAACTCCGGCGGACTGCCCGCCAGCCGGGACAGGAACACGTCGAAGTCGTCCCCGCACGGCAGCAGCAGACGCTCCACCCGCTCCGCCGGCGACCACGACGGATCCACGTCCCGCACATCGTCGTACGCGCAGAACCACACGGAACCGGTCCGCTCACCCCGCACCTTGACCGCGAGCAGCCCGCCCTGCACGAAGGACACCCCGAGGTAATCCTTCGTCAGATGGTCCCGTAGACACTTGTTCACGTACACCAGGTCGTTGACCGCGGCCTCGTCCCGCACCGTGAAGAACGGCTGGTCCAGCAGCAGCCCCAACTCGGCGTCCAGCGCCGTACCCACCGGCGCACAGCCACCCGCCGCCTTAAGGAACGAACGGAACGCACCCGGCAGCCGGTACCCGAGATCCTCCTCGACCCCCTGCACCTGCGCCTCCGTCACCGCCACACCCGACTTCGGCAGCCCGAAGTGCGCCGGCCGCGACTCCTGCAACGGCCGCGTCCCCCGCTTGCCGTGGTCCACCGGCGCCGTCGCCACCCCACCGTGGTGCCGCAGCAACGCCTTCACCTCGACCGGAATCAACTCCAGCCGCCGCGTGCCCGCCGCGTGATGCCACGTCCAGCCGTGCGGCGTCGCCACCTTCGGCAGCGTGTCCCACCACTCGTGCCCCGTCGCCGCCAGCGCCGCGTTCGCCGACACGTAGTCCGTCAGCCGCAACTCGTCGACACCGAAACCCTCCGGCGGCTCGGCGATCTCCACCGCCACGCGCGCGTACGGCGAGAAATCCGGATGACCATGCTCATCGACCCGTACCCCTCTCGGGTGACGTGCCGCCCGGACCGGATCCGGGAAGTGCACGACCTGCCCGGCGTAGGCCGCGTTCGGCGGCGCGGCCCGTCCCCCGGCGTGGCCGCTGGGCGGTTCACCCAGCCCGAGCCGACCTGTCGTCATGGCGGTTGCCCCCTGCGGCGTTGTCTCTGGCCTGAACGGCGGTGTCGATCGCGGATGCCGACAGCCTATGCCGTACACGAACCCCGGTCACCGGCCCGCCACATCCCCACCGGCCGCCCCACCACCACCCCCGTGACCAGCCGTCACCCCACCGTCACGGCACGCCCCCGCACAGGCGTCTCACACCCGCCCCAGCTTCCGCACCAGCCACGGCATTTGGCACCCTGTGTCCTTCGGGGGCATGCCCGGGGAGGGAAGAACGACCATGAACGCCTTGCAGACCGGAGGTACCGACGTGCGGGCCGGCGACCCTCGCATCGGCTGGAGCGGCACCGACACACCCCCCGCCCCCGCCCTCCGCCACCGCCGCGACGGCATCCTGCCCACCGTCGCCGCCGCCCTCTCCGTCCGCGGCGCCACCCTCACCGGCACCGCCGCCCGCAGCGACCAACCCCCCGCCCTCCACCCCCTCGTCCAGGACTTCCTCGACACCCTCACCAGCACCCAACGCGACCGCTTCACCGGCCGCTGCGCCGAGACCATCCTCATCTCCCGGCACCTCGCCGCCGCCGACGCCGCCCGCAGCAAACGCGCCGCCCGCAGACCCATGACCAACAGCGAAGCCCGCAAAGCCCTCAAAAACGCCAAACTCACCGCCCGCCGCATACGCGAGGACGGCGACCCCCTCCACGGCGGCTTCGCCACCCCCTGCCGCGCCTGCACCGCCCTCAGCGCCCACTTCGGCGTCCGCATCGTCGACCCCGCCACACCCGACGACTGACCCCCCACCCCCGCACCACCCGCCGAACCACCGCCGAGCACGACGAACGAAGGGCAGATGCACACCGACCGCACCTCGACCACGCGCTTCCCCGTACCCGTCGACGCCGCCCTGCGCGCCGCCGGCTGGCAACCCGGACGCTGGGACATAAAACAGGCCGAGATCTGGGCCGACGCCCTGCGCGAACACACCTCACCCGCCGGACACCGGCACACCGTGTTCCCCGCCGCCGTCGAAGCCTGGGCCGAATTCGGCGGCCTCACCATCACCCCCACCGGCCCCGGCCGCCAGATCGCCCCCGCCACCCTGCACCTCGACCCCCTGCACGGCCTCCACCTCGCCCGCACCCTCGGCGACCTCGGCCGCGCCCTCGGCACCGAACTGTGCCCCCTCGGCGAGGAGACCGACACCGCCGCCCTCCTCGCCATCGACACCGAAGGCCGCGTCTACACCATCGACCACACCGGCGACTGGTACCTCGGCCCCGACATCGACCACGCCCTGGCCACCCTGATCACCGGCATCCCACCCGTACGCCTCACCGCCGGCTGACCCCGCACCTACAGCCCGCCCAGCCCCGGAGGATCGTCCCAACCCGGACCGGAGGAACCGGAGTCAGGCCACCTCGTGGCCTCCCACAGCGGCCCCAGCCTCGGGCACCACCAGCCACGAGCGGCCCTCCCCAGATCCAGGGCGTCCCTCCCCCGCAGCCCGTCGTTCCCCGCCGGCGCCCACACCCCATCGGGCCACCGGACCGCGTGCGCGGCGAGCGCCGCACGCCCCGCCGCCGTGACCCACCCCGACCCCACACCCCCGTGGCGATGAGCGAGCCCACCGGCCACCATCACCAGCACCACGACCGCCACGACCACCCACACCGGCCCGTCCTGCGCCGACGCCACGGCGACCGCCGCCACACCCAGCGCACCCGACACCCAGTGCGCCACCCACAACCACCCATCGGCCACACCGAACGCCCGCCTCCGCGACGGACCGCCGTCCACCAGCCCCCGCTCCGCCAGACGGTCACCGACCGCGTCGACCGCCGGACACCTCGCCAACCGGTCCATCCGCCGCCACACCCGGCCCCGGGGCCGCACACCGAGCACCCCCACCACAGCCGCCTCCACCGCATCCCGCGGCACCGGATCAGTGATCGCGACCACCGTCCCCCGCACCGACAACCGCCCACCCAGCAGCATCGACGCCATCGCCGTCAAAGCGACGTCCTCCTCCCCACCCGACAGGAACGCCACCTCGTACAGACCCAGCTCCCCACCCTCCGGGCCCGCACCCACCGGCGCGCCCGCACAGCGCCGGTACGCCCGGCGGAAGAACCAGGCCGCCACCCCCGTCACCGCACAGCAGACACCGAGCAGAACCCCCCACGCCACGGCAGCCCCCTCCAACGCGGCAACGAAACCCCGGCGAACCACCCCCTCCATGCCCCCGCCACGCCAAGGTCACCCCCCTACGCCGCCGGGATCACCGCCGACACCCGAAACCCCCCGGCATCCGTCGGACCCGACACGAACACACCACCCAGCGCCAGGACCCGCTCCCGCATCCCCACCAGACCGTTCCCACCCGAGGGCAACCCGGCCGCCGACGCCGACGCCGGCTCCGGCGGCGGCCCGTTCTCCACCTGCATCGCGATCTCCGACACCCGGTGCGCCAACCGCACGTGCGTCTTCGCCCCCGCCGCATGCTTGTGGACGTTCGTCAACGCCTCCTGCACCACCCGGTACGCCGTCTGCTCCACCTCCGCCGCATACGACCGCACCTCCCCCTCGACCGACACGTCCACCGCCATCCCCGCGGCCACCGACTGCCCGATCAACTCGTCCAGCTCCGACAGACAGGGACCCTCCGCCGCCCCCTCCGCCTCGGCCACCCGCGACGCCGCCGCGACAGCCGCCTCCCCGGCCGCCGCCAACGGCCCCGAAGCAGTCCGCCGACCCGCGTCCTCCCCCGCCCGCAACACCCCGAGCATCTCCCGCAGCTCCGTCAGCGCCTGCCGGCCCATGTCCCCCACCAGGGCCGCGTTCCGCACCGCCTTCTCGGGATCCTTCCGCGCCACCGCCTGCAACGCCGCCGCGTGCACCACCATCAGACTCACCCGATGCGCCACCACGTCGTGCATCTCCCGCGCGATCCGCGTCCGCTCCTCGTTACGCGCCCACTCGGCCCGCTCCTCCGCCCGCTCCGCGAGCAACTGCAGCTCCCGCTCCAGACTGTCCGCCCGCTCCCGCAGGCTCTCCATCAACCGCCGCCGCGCCCCCACGTACAGGCCCAGCAACACCGGCGGAGCCGTCAGCCCCAGCGCCGTCGTCACCGCCGCGAACGGCACGAACCAGTCACCCAGCGTCAGATCACCACGCGCCATGTCCTGACGCACCCGCACGAACGTCACCACCGCCGTGCCCAGCAGCGACATCCCCGACAACGCCCCGATCACCCGCCGCGGCAGCTCACACGCCGCCAGCGTGTACAGACCGACGACCCCCAACAGGAAGCCCATCTCGGCCGGCGTGATCGCGATCGCCACCAGCACCACGGCGATCGGCCACTTCCGGCGCACCAACAGCACCGAACCGGCGACCAGACCGAACACGATCCCGACCGACACCGGGATCCCCGCCTCCCGGGCGAACGGAACCCCCTCCGCCGCGCACTCCACGGCCGACACCAGCGCGAGGCTCCCGTCGAACACCGCACTGCGCCGCCTCACCCACCACCAAGGGCCGGTCAACGCCCTCCCGTGGTCTTCCCCCGTCGTGGTCATGCCTCCAGCCTACGGGCGACGGGTACGGCTTTTCCGGTGACTTTCGCCCACCACCGCGCGTCACACCTCGTAACCGAACACCCTCGAAACCACCCGCTATCCCTCGAACTGGTGAACCTCCCCCGTTCCACTCCGGAATCCAACATTCCGTCCGGACGGTATGCGTATGGCACATTCACCAGGCAAGTACGCCGACTTCGAGACCCTCCGCGAACAGGCGATCACCCTCCGCCGAGCCGGCCACAGCCTCCGGCAGATCCGCGACGAACTGAAGATCTACAACAACGACCTCCTCAACCAACTGGTGAAGGGCGAACCGCCACCGGAGTGGACGAAGCGCCCGAGGGCCAAGGACGACCTCCGAGAGAGGGCCCGGGAGCTACGCCTCCAGGGCTGGACCTATGACCAGATCGAGGCGGAACTGGGGTGCTCGCGCAGTTCCGTGTCGCTGTGGGTGCGGGATCTGCCGAAGCCGGAGCGCCGACGAACCCCCGAGGAAGCGGCAGCCGTCGCCCGCAAGGGCTGGGAGGCGAAGCTGCGCATCCGGGACGAGGAGCGGCGACGGACGAAGGGAGAGGCCAAGCGGTCCATCGGCCGGCTCTCGACGCGCGAGCTCTTCCTGGTGGGCGTGGGCCTTTACTGGGCCGAGGGCGGCAAGGACAAGCCGTACGACCGCCGGGAGAGCGTCACCTTCGTCAACAGCGACCCTGGCATGATCGAGGTGTTCCTGGCGTGGCTCGACCTGCTTCAAGTGGAGCGGGAGCGTCTGCGGTTCACCGTGATGATCCACGAGAACGCCGACGTGGACGGAGCCGAGCGCTACTGGGCCGACCTGGTCGGCGCCGACGCCTCGGTGTTCAACAAGACGACGCTCAAGAAGCACAACCCGAAGACGGTGCGCAAGAACACCGGTGACGACTACCGCGGCTGCCTCGTGATCAAAGTCCTGAAGGGCGCCGACTTGTACCGTCGCATCGAAGGCTCTTGGTACGGCATAGTGGAGGCCGTGCGCGAAGCCGATCAATGAAATCGGACATAGCACATAAACCATCCCGGATCGTCTAAGGGTAGGACAAACGGTTTTGGTCCGTTGAATGAGGGTTCGAATCCTTCTCCGGGAGCTCACAGCACACAAAACCCAGGTTCGGGTCCTGACCGGTAACACCACCGTCAGGACCCGCTCTCATGTCCGCCCCAAAGCGCCCCGGTATCCTGCGGCTGTCACCCCCACCCATCCAAAGCCGAAGGGCAACCCCGTGAGCGCCATCCGCCCGGCCGCCGTCGTCGTTCTCGCAGCGGGTGAGGGCACCCGTATGAAGTCGGCCACACCGAAGGTCCTGCACCAGATCTGCGGCCGTTCCCTCGTCGGCCATGTGCTGGCCGCCGCCCGTGAGTTGGACCCGCAGCACCTGGTCGTCGTGGTCGGCCACGCCCGTGAGCAGGTCGGTGCCCACCTCGCCGAGATCGACCCGGCCACCAGGACCGCCGTGCAGGCGGAGCAGAACGGGACCGGGCACGCCGTACGGATGGGTCTGGAGGAGCTGGGCGGGTCCGTCGAGGGGACCGTCGTGGTGGTGTGCGGGGACACCCCGCTGCTCACCGGCGACACGCTCAAGCGGCTCGCCGGGACGCACAGTGCGGACGGCAACGCCGTGACCGTGCTCACCGCCGAGGTGCCGGACGCGACCGGTTACGGCCGGATCGTGCGGGACGAGGCGACGGGTGCCGTCACCGCGATCGTGGAGCACAAGGACGCGACCGAGGCGCAGCGGGCGATCCGGGAGATCAACAGTGGGGTCTTCGCCTTCGACGGGCGGTTGCTGGCGGACGCGCTGAAGAAGGTGCGGACGGACAACAGCCAGGGTGAGGAGTACCTCACGGACGTGCTGGGGATCCTGCGGGAGGCCGGGCACCGGGTGGGGGCCTCGGTGGCCGGTGATCACCGGGAGATCGCGGGGATCAACAACCGGGTGCAGTTGGCGGAGGCCCGGCGCACGCTGAACGACCGGTTGCTGACGCGGGCGATGCTCGACGGTGTGACGGTCGTGGATCCGGCGACGACGTGGGTGGATGTGTCGGTGACGTTCGAGCGGGACGCCGTGGTGCATCCGGGGACGCAGCTGACGGGGTCGACGCATCTGGGTGAGGGTGCCGAGGTGGGGCCGAACTGCCGGCTGAAGGACACGAAGGTGGGTCCGGGGGCGCGGGTGGACAACACGGTGGCCGACGGGGCTGTGGTGGGCGAGCGGGCGAGCGTGGGACCGTACGCGTATCTGCGGCCCGGGACGCGTCTCGGTGCCAAGGGGAAGATCGGCACGTACGTGGAGACGAAGAACTCCTCGATCGGGGAGGGTACGAAGGTGCCGCACCTGTCGTATGTCGGGGACGCGACGATCGGTGAGTACTCGAACATCGGCGCGGCGAGTGTGTTCGTGAACTACGACGGTCAGGACAAGCACCACACGACGATCGGGTCGCATTGCCGGACCGGTTCGGACAACATGTTTGTGGCTCCTGTCACGGTCGGGGACGGTGCCTACACCGCCGCCGGGTCGGTGATCACGAAGGATGTGCCGCCTGGTTCGCTGGCCGTGGCCCGTGGTCAGCAGCGGAATATCGAGGGTTGGGTGGCTCGGAAGCGTCCGGGGAGCGCGGCGGCGAAGGCGGCCGAGGCGGCGTCCCGGCAGGGTGAGAGCGAGGACTGACCGGAAACGGGTGCGCCAAACACGGCGTACCGTGATAAGTGCACATCCGCACGTGTGCACCCGCACCCTTACCAGCTGATTCGGCCTCTCATGCCCAGCCGAGAGGTCGCCGAGCAGCCGGCTGGCTGAGACAACCTCTGAGGAGACTGTGCTGTGACCGGGATCAAGACGACCGGCGAGAAGAAGATGATGTTCTTCTCCGGCCGCGCCCACCCCGAGCTTGCCGAGGAGGTCGCCCAGCAGCTGGGTGTCGGGGTCGTCCCGACGAAGGCCTTCGACTTCGCCAACGGTGAGATCTATGTCCGTTACCAGGAGTCGGCTCGTGGTGCGGACTGCTTCCTGATCCAGAGCCACACGGCTCCGATCAACAAGTGGATCATGGAGCAGCTGATCATGATCGACGCGCTGAAGCGTGCGTCGGCTCGTTCCATCACGGTGATCGTGCCGTTCTACGGTTACGCGCGGCAGGACAAGAAGCACCGGGGTCGTGAACCGATTTCGGCGCGTCTGATCGCGGATCTGATGAAGACGGCGGGTGCGGACCGGATCCTGACCGTGGATCTGCACACGGACCAGATCCAGGGTTTCTTCGACGGGCCGGTGGACCACCTGTTCGCGCTGCCGCTGCTGGCGGACTACGTGGGCAAGAAGGTGGACCGGGAGAAGCTGACGGTGGTGTCGCCGGACGCGGGCCGGGTGCGGGTGGCGGACCGGTGGTGCGACCGGCTCGGTGCGCCGCTGGCGATCGTGCACAAGCGGCGTGACAAGGACGTGGCGAACCAGGTGACGGTCCACGAGGTCGTGGGTGAGGTCAAGGGTCGCGTGTGTGTCCTGGTGGACGACATGATCGACACGGGTGGCACGATCTGTGCGGCTGCGGACGCGTTGTTCGCGCACGGTGCGGAGGACGTCATCGTGACGGCGACGCACGGTGTGCTGTCGGGTCCGGCCGCCGATCGGCTGAAGAACTCGCGGGTGAGTGAGTTCGTGTTCACGAACACGCTGCCGACGCCGGCGGAGCTGGGCCGGGATCTGGACAAGATCACGGTGCTGTCGATCGCTCCGACGATCGCGAGTGCGGTGCGTGAGGTGTTCGAGGATGGTTCGGTGACCAGCCTCTTCGACGAGCAGTGAGGTTTCTGCACCTCCTTGCTGCATCACCTGCTGCATCACCTGCTGCACCCCTGAGGTGATCGTTTTGGGTACGGCCTCCCCCTCCGAGTAGACTGCTGCAGTTGCTCGGCGAGGGAGGCCGTACTCGTGTACGGCGGTCCGTTATCGACGCGCTCTTCGTAGCAGGCCGTTCGTGGCCGGGTGACCACGTCCGTTCCGAGTTCCTACGAGGAGTGATCCACATGTCCGAGGTGAAGCTCAGCGCCGAGACGCGCACCGAGTTCGGCAAGGGTGCCGCGCGCCGTATCCGCCGTGACAACAAGGTGCCGGTCGTTCTGTACGGCCACGGCTCCGACCCGCTGCACCTGTCCCTGCCGGGCCACGACCTGCTGCTGGCGCTGCGTACGCCGAACGTCCTGATCTCGCTGGACATCGACGGCAAGACCAACGAGCTGGCGATCCCGAAGGCCGTGCAGCGCGACCCGCTGAAGGGCTTCCTGGAGCACGTCGACCTCCAGCTGGTCAAGCGCGGCGAGAAGGTCAACGTCGACATCCCGGTGCACACCGAGGGCGAGCTGGCCCCGGGCGGCAACCTGCTGGAGCACGTCCTGGACGCGCTGCCGGTCGAGACCGAGGCCACGCACATCCCCGAGTCGGTCACCGTCTCCGTCGAGGGCCTGGAGGCCGGTGCCTCCATCCTCGCCAAGGACATCACCCTCCCGTCCGGCACGACGCTGGCCGTCGACGAGGACACGGTCGTCCTGCAGGTCCTGGCCGCGCAGGCCGAGGAGACCGAGGGCGAGGCCGCCGAGGGCGAAGAGGCCGCCGAGGCCTGATCCTCGCCGTCGTCATCAGCTGATCAGCCGCTGCTTCCCTCGCGGGGGGCGGCGGCTGGCGCGTATCAAGGAGACATGGACGTGACCACCCCCGCCAGTGATCCCTGGCTGATCGTCGGGCTCGGCAACCCCGGGCCGGAGTACGCCATGAACCGGCACAACGTCGGTTTCATGGTGGCCGACCTGCTCGCGGAGCGGATCGGGGGGAAGTTCAAGCGGGCGGGCAAGGCGCAGGCGCAGGTGCTGGAGGGGCGGATCGGTCCGGCGGGGCCGGGCAGCCGCCGGGTGGTCCTGGCGAAGCCGATGTCGTACATGAACCTGTCCGGTGGTCCGGTGAACGCGCTCAGGGACTTCTACAAGGTGCCGGTGGGCAACATCGTGGCGGTCCATGACGAGCTGGACATCGACTACGGCACGCTGCGGCTGAAGCTGGGCGGTGGTGACAACGGGCACAACGGTCTGAAGTCGATGACGAAGGCGATGGGGCCGGACTACCACCGGGTGCGGTGCGGGATCGGCCGGCCGCCGGGCCGGATGCAGGTGGCGGACTTCGTGCTGAAGGACTTCTCCTCGGCGGAGCGCAAGGAGCTGGACTGGTTCGTGGACCGGGCGGCGGACGCGGTGGAGGCGCTGGTGACGGAGGGGCTGGAGCGGGCGCAGAGCGCGTACAACTCCTGAGGGTGTGCCGGTGTCGTACAACTGCCGACTTGTCCGCCCAGGTCGCTCGGGCGAGTTGACCGGTCGTAGGGGTATGGCCAATGATCCCGGCCATGCCTGCCACAGCCCGTACTCCTCGTCAGGCGTCCGTGTCCGCGTTGCGGCTCGGGCGGGTCGCGGCGATGGGTGCGCTCGCCGCGTTGATCCTGTTCGCCGGTGTGTGGGGTTCCTGGGGGACCGCGCAGCACGTGATGCTGACCAAGGGGCGTGAGCGGGGCACGGTCCGGGTGACGCGGTGCGCGGAGGATGTGTGCACCGGTGCGTTCACGCCGGCGTCGGCGGGGGCAGGTGCCCGTGCGCGGGTGGAGATCGAGCAGTCCGTCGCGGTGCGTTCGGGGACGACGTACGACGTGGTCCTCAAGCCCGGCAGCGGGGAGGCGGTGCGGTCCGGTCCGGCGGGGATCCTGTACGCGTGGGTGCCGTTGGGCGGGGCGCTGCTGCTGGCCGCGGTGGTGGTCGCGGGCGGGATGCGGCTGGTGCGGCCGGCGTGGGTGCTGGGGCTCGCCGGTGCGGGGCTGCTGACGGCGGTGTTCGTGGCGTTGCAGTGAGGTGGGACGGACGGTGCCCCCGGGGTCGTACGACCTCGGGGGCACCGTTCGTTCCGGCGGGTCAGCCGGTGTTGCGCAGGCCCGCCGCCACACCGTTGACGGTGAGGAGCAGGGCGCGGGAGAGCAGCGGGTCGGGGCTGACGCCGGCCGCCGCGGCGTCGCGCTGCCGCTTGAGCAGGGCGACCTGGAGGTAGGAGATCGGGTCTAGGTAGGCGTCGCGGATGGCGAAGGTCTGCTTGAGGACCGGCTGGGCGTCGAGGAGTTCGTTCTCGCCGGTGACGCGCAGGACCTCGCGGACGGTCAGCTCGTGTTCGGCCTTGATGGTGTCGAAGACGTGCTTGAGGTCGTCGGGGACGAGGGTGTCGACGTAGTGCTGGGCGATGCGCAGGTCGGTCTTCGCGAGGGTCATCTCGACGTTGGAGATGAAGTTGCGGAAGAAGTGCCACTGCTGGTGCATCTCGTCGAGCACGGTGTCCAGGCCGGCCTCGCGCAGGGCCTTCAGGCCGGAGCCGACGCCGAACCAGCCGGGGACGATCTGCCGGGACTGGGTCCAGCCGAACACCCACGGGATGGCCCGCAGGCCGTCGAGCGAGACGCCGGAGCCGGGGCGGCGGGAGGGCCGGGAGCCCAGGTGCAGGTCGGCGAGCTGGTCCACCGGCGTCGACGCGAGGAAGTACGTCGGCAGGTCCGGGTCCTCGACCAGGCGGCGGTAGGCGGCGTGGGCGGCGTCGGAGACGACGTCCATGGCCGCGTCCCAGCGGGCGAGGGCCTCGTCGGACTGGCGGGGTGCGGTGTGCAGGGCGGAGGCCTGGAGGGTGGCCGCGACGGTCAGCTCCAGGTTCTCCCGGGCGAGGGAGGGGATGAGGTACTTGTCGGAGATGACCTCGCCCTGCTCGGTGACCTTGATCTCGCCCTCCAGGGTGCCCCAGGGCTGGGCGAGGATGGCGTCGTGGGAGGGGCCGCCGCCGCGGCCGACGGTGCCGCCGCGGCCGTGGAAGAGGCGCAGCCGGACGCCGTAGCGGTGGGCGACGTCGCGCAGCCGGCGCTGGGCGCGGTGGATCTCCCACTGGCTGGTGGTGATGCCGCCGAACTTGGAGGAGTCGGAGTAGCCGAGCATGACCTCCTGGACGTCGCCGCGCAGCGCGACCAGGCGCCGGTAGGACGGGTCGGAGAGCATGTCCTCCAGGATGGTGTCGGCGGCCTTCAGCTCGTCCGTGGTCTCCAGGAGGGGGACGATGCCGATCTTGGCCCAGCCGGCGTGCAGGTCGAGGAGGCCGGCCTCGCGGGCGAGGACGGCGGCGGCGAAGACGTCGTCGGCGCCCTGGCACATGGAGATGATGTAGGACTCGATGACCTCGGGGCCGAAGACCTCCAGGGCCTTCCTGACGGTCTGGAAGACGCCGAGGGTCTTCTCCCCGGCCGCGTCGACGGGGGCCGGGGTGGGTGCGAGGGGCCTTCTGGAGCGCAGTTCCTTGGCGAGGAGCTTGGCCCGGTACTCGCGGGGCATGTCGGCGTAGCGCCAGGACTCCTCGCCGAGGCGGTCGAAGAGCTGGCCGAGGGCGTGGTGGTGGGCGTCGGCGTGTTCGCGGACGTCCATGGTGGCGAGCTGGAGGCCGAAGGCGGCCAGGGTGCGGATGGTGCGGGCGAGGCGGCCGTCGGCGAACAGGCCGCCGCGGTGCTCGCGCAGGGAGGTCTGGACGATCCGGAGGTCGGCGAGGAGTTCGCCGGTGCCGAGGTAGTCGCGGCCCTCCTCGTGGGGGGTGCCCTTGGCGAGGCGCTGCTTGGTGTTCTCCAGCTTCTGCCGGATGCAGGTGGCCTTGAGCCGGTAGGGCTCCTCGGCGTTGAGGCGCTTGTAGCGGGGGCTGATCTCGGGGAGCAGCTCCAGGTCGGCCTTGAGGGAGTCGAGCAGTTCCTCGGTGGCTCCGGCGTAGCGGATGGAGTTGGAGAGCAGTCCGCGCAGCTCGTCGATCATCTCCAGGGCGTCGTTGATGCCGTGCTCGTGCTGGAGGATGAGGACGTCCCAGGTCACCTGGGGGGTGACGTTGGGGTTGCCGTCGCGGTCGCCGCCGATCCAGGTGCCGAAGGTCAGCGGGCGGGTCTCGTCGGGCAGCTCGATGCCGACGCGCTCCAGTTCCGCCGTCAGGTCCTCCAGGACGTCGCCGACCGCTTCGGCGTGCAGTTCGTCCAGGTAGTAGATGGCGTTGCGGGCCTCGTCGGCGGGTTCGGGCCGTACGACGCGCAGCTCGTCGGTCTGCCAGACGAGGTCGATGTTCTCGGCGAGGCGGACGTCGTGGCGGCGGCGGTCGGATTCGAGGACGGGGGTGTCCAGGAGCGCGGCGATGCGCCGGAGCTTGTTGAGGACGGACCGGCGGGCGGCCTCGGTGGGGTGTGCGGTGAAGACCGGGCGGACGTTGAGGTTCCGGACGGTCTGCCGCAGGTGCTCGGGGTCGGCGTCCTTGAGCCGGTCGGCGGTGCGGGAGAGCAGGCCGCCCTCGGCGGCGCGCCGGGCGCGCAGCTCGCGGCCACGGTGCACCTGTTCGGTGATGTTGGCAAGGTGGAAGTAGGTGGAGAAGGCGCGGACCAGCTTGGCCGCGGTCTCCAGTTCGGTGCCGCGCAGCAGCTCGGCGGCGGCCTCGCCGTCCTCGCGCGTGAGGCGGCGAACCTTCTCGACCAGTTCGAGAAGCTCGGGCCCTTCTTGCCGGACGAGGGTCTCCCCCAGGAGATCGCCCAGCCGGCGGATGTCGGCGCGCAGCTCGCTGCCGGTCGTGGTGGTCTGGTCGTCGGCACTGCTCACAGGTGCGGCTCCTTGCAGTGTTGAAGCTCGTCTGGGAGGGGAACCCGGCCGGCTGCCAGGCGGCGGGGCGCCGCATACGGGCCGGTGCGTCCGGGAAGGAAACTTCAGCGGACCGCGCTGTCCGACCGAGTCCAAGGATAGGTGGCCATGTGGACGCGCAGGGTCTGGGGCTCTTGCCGCCGCACATCTCGCTGCCATACTTACGTCGCCGTAGGTTACGGAACCGTAGGGAAGGACCGTCGAGTCCCGCTCGGTCCCGGCGGCCCGGCATCTGTCTCGACCCTCGACCCCACAGGGGACGCGCATGACCTCAAGTTCCGATGTGATCGAAGAAGCCCGTAAGGCCACCGACACACCCCCTCCCTCCGCCACTCTGGGCGGCGAGCAGAAGCGTTCGATCGAACAGATCACGTTGCTCCTGTTCATCGTCGTGCCCTTCGTGGCACTCGTGGCGGCCGTGCCGCTGGCCTGGGGCTGGGGGGTGAGCTGGCTCGATCTGGGCCTGCTGGTCTTCTTCTACTTCCTCGGGTGCCACGGCATCACCATCGGTTTCCACCGGTACTTCACGCACGGCTCGTTCAAGGCCAGGCGGCCGCTCAGGATCGCGCTGGCGATCATGGGTTCGATGGCGGTCGAGGGCCCGTTGGTGCGCTGGGTTGCCGACCACCGCAAGCACCACAAGTTCTCCGACGCCGAGGGCGACCCGCATTCCCCGTGGCGGTTCGGTGAGACGCTTCCGGCGCTGATGAAGGGTCTGTGGTGGGCCCACATCGGCTGGATGTTCGACGAGGAGCAGACCCCGCAGGAGAAGTACGCGCCGGACCTGGTCAAGGACAGGACGATCCGGGCGATCTCCCGCCAGTTCGTCCTGTGGACGGCCCTGTCGCTGGGGCTGCCGCCGCTGATCGGCGGTCTGGTGACGATGTCCTGGTGGGGCGCGTTCACCGCGTTCTTCTGGGGCTCACTCGTCCGGGTGGCGCTGCTGCACCACGTGACGTGGTCGATCAACTCGATCTGTCACGCGGTGGGCAAGCGGCCGTTCAAGTCGCGGGACCGCTCGGGCAACGTGTGGTGGCTGGCGGTCCTGTCCTGCGGGGAGTCCTGGCACAACCTGCACCACGCCGACCCGACCTCGGCGCGGCACGGTGTGATGCGCGGACAGATCGACTCCTCCGCCCGGTTCATCCGCTGGTTCGAGCTGCTCGGCTGGGCGTACGACGTGCGCTGGCCGTCACGCTCGCGTATCGATTCGCGCCGTAACACCGCGGAAGGCGGTTCCCGGCGCCGGAAGGAGCCTGCCGAGGCGGCATGATTGACGCCGTGGCGACCGATCCCAGCAGCAATCCAGGCAACGACAAGCAGCGGCGGACCCGCCGGACCCGTATGACCGGTGCCGAGCGCCGCCAGCAGTTGCTGGAGATCGGTCGCACCCTCTTCGCGGCGAAGGGCTTCGAGGGCACTTCGGTGGAGGAGATCGCGGCGAAGGCCGGGGTGTCCAAGCCGGTGGTGTACGAGCACTTCGGCGGCAAGGAGGGGCTGTACGCGGTGGTGGTCGACCGCGAGATGCGGCGCCTGCTGGACATGGTGACCGGTTCGCTGACCGCCGGCCACCCCCGCGAACTGTGCGAACAGGCGGCGTTCGCGCTGCTGGACTACATCGAGGAGTACACGGACGGCTTCCGGATCCTGGTCCGTGACTCCCCCATCCCGCAGTCCACGGGGTCCTTCGCCTCGCTGATCTCGGACATCGCCACGCAGGTCGAGGACATCCTGGGCCGCGAGTTCAAGAGCCGCGGCTTCGACCCGAAGCTGGCCCCGCTCTACGCCCAGGCGCTGGTCGGCATGGTCGCCCTGACCGGCCAGTGGTGGCTGGACGTGCGCCGCCCGAAGAAGGCGGAGGTGGCGGCCCACCTGGTGAACCTGGCGTGGCACGGCCTGGACGGTCTGGAGCCGAAGCCGCGGCTGATAGGGCACCGCAAGAGCTGAGCGTCCTAGGAGGCCGGTTCCAGGAACTCCAGTCGGTTGCCGACGGGGTCCTCGGAGTAGAAGCGCCGGTGGCCGGGAAGGGCGTCGTCCCAGGTGACGGGCGCACCGAGCGCGGTGAGCCGGGCGGCGTAGGCCTCGATGTCCCGCACCCGCAGCCCGGGGTGGGCCTTCTTCGCGGGCCGGAAGTCGCGTTGGATCCCCAGGTGGAGCTGGACGAAGCCGGCCTCGAACCAGCAGCCGCCGCGTGCGGCGAGCGCCGGCGGCTTGGGGATCTCGGTCATGCCGAGGACACCGGTGTAGTAGGCGCGCAGCCGGTCCTCGGATCCGGCGGGGGCGGCGAGCTGGACATGGTCGAGGGCGACGAGCACGCTCAGGACTCCTTCACCGCCACGGCGAACAGCCTGCGGAACGGCAGGACCGTGCCGTACGGTGCGCGCGGGTAGGCCTCGCGGAGCAGGTCGCGGTATGCGGTGAGGAACGCGTCCCGTTCGCCGGGGTCGTCGGCGAGCGCGGTCAGGGCGGGGCGCAGGCCGGTGCCCTTCACCCAGTCGAGGACGGGGTCCTCACCCTGGAGGACGTGGAAGTACGTCGTCTGCCACACGTCGGCCGTGCAGCCCAGGCGGGCGAGGCGGTCCAGGTAGGTGCCGGGGGTGTGCACGGAGTCCGTGCGGCGCAGGACGCCGGCGAGGCGGTCGCGCCAGCGGGGGGTGCCGGCGAGGTCGCGCAGGAGGGCGTGCAGCGGGGCGTCGATGTTGTCCGGTACCTGGAAGGCGAGGGCGCCGCCGGGGCGCAGGCCGGCGATCCAGTCGGGGAAGCGGTCGGCGTGGCCCGGCACCCACTGCAGGGTGGCGTTGGAGACGATCAGGTCGTACGGCTCGGCGGGCGTCCAGGTGCGGACGTCGGCGGGGGCGAAGTCGAGGCTGCCGCCGCCGGCCGTGGGTCCCTCGTGGTCGACGTGGGCCCTGTCGAGCATCTCGGGCGAGTTGTCGTAGCCGGTGATGCGGGCGGTGGGCCAGCGGTCGGCGAGCAGGGCGGTGACGTTGCCGGGGCCGCAGCCGAGGTCGGCGATGCGGGGCCGGTCGCCGGGCAGCCCGGGGACGCGGGCGAGGAGGTCGACGAAGGGGCGGGCCCGGTGGCCGGCGTGGCGGAGGTACTGGGCGGGGTCCCAGGTGGGCGTCGTCATGCCCTCACTTTCCCCAAGGTTTCTCTCGACGTCAAGAGACTCGACATCAAGAGACTTCATGTCGACACAACCACTACACTGATCTCCATGGAGGACGAGGTCGATCGGCTGGTCGCAGCGTGGCGCCGGGAGCGTCCGGACCTCGACGTGGAACCGCTGGAAGTGCTCAGCCGGGTGAGCCGACTCGCCCGGCACCTGGACCGCGCCCGCCGGCTCGCCTTCTCCGAGCACCAGCTGGAGCCCTGGGAGTTCGATGTGCTGACCGCGCTGCGGCGCGCGGGCACGCCGTACCAGCTCTCCCCCGGCCAACTGCTGACCCAGACCCTGGTCACCTCGGGCACGATGACCAACCGCATCGACCGGCTGGCCAAGAAGGGCCTGGTGGAGCGGCTGCCCGACCCGAGCGACCGGCGCGGTGTGCTGGTCCGGCTGACCGACGAGGGCCGGGACCGGGCGGACCAGGCGCTGGCCGGCCTGCTGGAGCAGGAGCGGGCCATCCTGGGCGAGCTGTCCCGCGCCCAGCGCGCCGAGCTGGCCGGCCTGCTACGCCAGCTGACCGCCCCGTTCGACAACATCCCCGGCTAGGTCCACCGGGCCCACCCCGGCCCGCCGGGCCAGTGCGACGGCGGCCAGCGTCGAGTGGACGCCGAGTTTGCCGAGGACGTTCTGCATGTGGGTGCGCACGGTGTGCGGGGACAGGAACAGCCGCTCGGCGACGGCCTTGCGGCCGAGCCCGGCGACCATGCAGCGCAGCACCTCCCGCTCCCTCGGGGTGAGGGACTCCACCAGCCGCTCGCTCTCGGTGCGGTGCCTGCGCGCCGCCGTCAGTTCCTTCAGCACGCCGGTGAGCAGCGCGGGCGGCAGGTGGGTCTCGTCGCGCAGCACCCCCCGGATCACCGTCAGCAGCCGGGACAGCGAGCAGTCCTTGGCGACCCAGCCGCACGCTCCGGCCTGCAGCGCGAGGGCCGCGCGGCGCGGGTCGTCCTTCTCGGCGAGGACGACGAGCCGTACGGCGGGCTGGGCGGCGCGGACCCCGGTGACGAGGGAAATCCCGTCGACCAGCCCCTCCTCGTCGCCCTCCTGCACCGGTACGGCGGGGCGGACGCCGGGCAGGTTGCCGCCCAGGTCGGCGTCGACCAGGAGCACGTCGTAGCGACGGCCCTCCGCGGCGGCACGCTCCAGGCAGCGCAGCGCGGCCGGGCCGCTGCCCGCGGCGGAGACGTCGACGTCGGGCTCGGCGGCCAGGGCCGCGGCGAGCGACTCGGCGAAGATGCGGTGGTCGTCCACGACCAGGACTCGGATACGAACCACGAAACCCCCTTCCCCAGGCTCCGCGTGGAGCAGGGGATACCAAGGTCCGGAAAGCTCCGGAACAGGCAGGCCCAGAAAAAACGCCCGGAAAACGCCCGGAAATGGATCCGGAGAACGACGACCCGCGCGGGTACGGCACCCGCGGACAGGGACGCGCGCCGCACGGCCGCCGCCGTTGCGGACACTGCTACCCCCACCGCGGGTGCCGTACCCGCCTGTCTCGCCCCCTGAGCGGCACCGGCCCCCACCGGTGCTGTTCCTCAGAGTACGGATGGGAGCACGCAGCGGAAGCGGATTTGCAGAACTGGCCGTCCGGCGCGTTTATGGTGTGCCGCATGTTTCGTATTGAGGCGGAAGTCGACAAAGCCCGACGGGATCTGCTCCGTTCGCGGCTGCGGGACACCAACACGGCGGCGTCCCCGGTGCTCGCCGCACTGCGCGGCACGCCCGGTGAACGCGAAGTTCCCCTGCACGTCTGGGCGCTGGACACCGCCGACGGCCTGGCGGGCGGTCTGGTCGGCCACACCTGGACGACCTGGCTGCACGTCACCTACCTGTGGATCGACCCCCGCCACCGCGGCACGGGCCTCGGCTCGCGCCTCCTCGGCGAGGCCGAGCGCATCGCCACCGCCCGCGGCTGCACCGCCTCCCGCCTGGAGACCTGGGACTTCCAGGCCCCGGAGTTCTACCGGAAGCAGGGCTACGAGGTGGTGGGGGTGATCCCGGACTACCCGCCCGGCGTCACCGAGTACACCCTGACCAAGCGGCTGGGCTGACGGGGGCTCACTTCCGTGCGGCAGACGGTGGCCGCCGGGGTCCCGTCGAACGCTGGGCCGGGGGCCGCAAGGTCAGGGGCACGGCCGGTGACGGCGTCGGCCCCGTGCGCGGTCGTCGCGTACGGGGCCGGTCGGGGCGGTGGTGTCAGCTCAGGCGGCGTGCGCCCGCTGCCGGTACCGCCTCGAAGACCCGTGGTGCCTTGAAGGCCGCCGCCGCGAAGGCCTCCTCGATGGTCTTGGTGAGGGTGTCGACCTCGGTGGCCTCGGCCAGGACGACGGCCGAGCCGCCGAAACCGCCGCCGGTCATGCGGGCGCCCAGGGCGCCGTGCGCGAGGGCGGTGTCGACGACCAGGTCCAGCTCCGGGCAGGAGATGCGGAAGTCGTCGCGGAGGGAGGCGTGGCCCTCGGTGAGGACCGGGCCGATCGCGCGGGTGTCGCCGGCGCGCAGGAGGGCGACGGTGCGTTCGACCCGTTCGTCCTCCGTGACCACGTGGCGGACCAGGCGGATCACCTCCTCCTCGTCGCCGAGGCGGGCCAGGGCCGCATCCAGGCCGTCGTACGGGATGTCCCGCAGGGCGTCGACGCCGAGCAGGGCCGCGCCCTTCTCGCAGCCGGCCCGGCGCTTGCCGTACTCGCCGCCGCTGTGGGCGTGCTTGACCTGGGTGTCCACGACCAGCAGACGCAGGCCCTCGGCCGCGAGGTCGAAGGGGATCTGCTGCTGGGACAGGTCGCGGGTGTCGAGGAAGAGCGCGTGCCCCGGCTCGCAGCAGGCCGACGCCGTCTGGTCCATGATGCCGGTCGGGGCGCCCACGTAGACGTTCTCGGCGCGCTGGCACAGGCGGGCCAGCCTCCAGCGCTGCAGGCCGAGGTCGTACAGGTCGTTGAGCGCCAGGGCGACCACGACCTCCAGCGCCGCGGACGAGGACAGGCCCGCGCCCGTCGGGACCGTGGAGGCGAGGTGGATGTCGGCGCCGGTGATCGCGTGGCCCGCATCGCGCAGGGCCCAGACCACGCCCGCCGGGTACGCCGTCCACTCCCGGTCGCTCTCCGGGGCGAGGTCGTCCAGCCGCAGCTCCGTGACCTGCGCGCTCCCGCCCTCGATGTCCGCCGAGTGCAGCCGCAGGATGCCGTCGGTGCGGCGGGAGACCGCCGCGATCGCCTGGTGCGGCAGCGCGAACGGCATGACGAAGCCGTCGTTGTAGTCGGTGTGCTCGCCGATCAGGTTGACCCGGCCCGGCGCCGCCCACACGCCCTCCGGCTCCGCCCCGTACAGCTCGGCGAAGCGCTCGGCGACCTGCTGTGCCCCCACTAGTGCTCCCTCGTGATGCTCTGCGCGAACTCCCACGCGTCCGCGACGATGCCCGCGAGATCCGCGCGGGTCGGGTTCCAGCCCAGTTTCTCGCGGGCGGTGTCCGCGGCGGCGACCAGGACGGCCGGGTCGCCGCCCCGGCGCGGGGCGGCCACCTCGGGGATCGGGTGGCCGGTGACCTCGCGGACGGTCTCGATGACCTCGCGGACGGAGAAGCCGTTGCCGTTGCCGAGGTTGCAGATCAGGTGCTCGCCCGGCCGCGCGGCCGTGAGGGCCAGCAGGTGGGCGTCGGCCAGGTCGGCGACGTGGATGTAGTCGCGGACGCAGGTGCCGTCGGGGGTCGGGTAGTCGTCGCCGTAGACCGAGATCGCCTCGCGGCGGCCCTGGGCGACCTGGAGGACCAGCGGGATCAGGTGCGACTCGGGGTCGTGCCGCTCGCCGTACGCGCCGTAGGCGCCCGCCACGTTGAAGTAGCGCAGGGACACCGCGGCCAGGCCGTGGGCGACCGCCTCGCTGGTGATCATGTGGTCGACGGCGAGCTTGGAGGCGCCGTAGGGGCTGGTGGGCCGCGTCGGGGCGGTCTCCCGGATCGGGGTCTGCTCCGGCTCGCCGTAGGTGGCCGCGGTGGAGGAGAACACCAGCGTGCGGACGCCGGCCTCGCGCATCGCGGCGAGCAGCGCCATGCTCCCGCCGACGTTGTTCTCCCAGTACTTCTCCGGCTTCACCACCGACTCGCCGACCTGCGAGAACGCGGCGAAGTGCAGCACGCCGTCGAAGGAGGGGTCGAGCCACTTGGCGGCGTCGCGGATGTCGCCCTCGACGAAGGTCGCGCCGGCCGGGACGCCCGCGCGGAAGCCGGTGGAGAGGTTGTCGAGGACGGTGACCTCGTGGCCGGCCTCCAGCAGGTGCTGGGCCACGACACTGCCGACATATCCCGCGCCACCCGTCACCAGGTACTTCATGAACTCGCTACCTCTCGCAGTCGCTCGGCCGCGCGTTCCGGCGGCACGTCGTTGATGAACACGTTCATGCCGGACTCGGAACCCGCGAGAAACTTCAGCTTGCCGGAAGTGCGGCGGATGGTGAAAAGCTCGAGGTGGAGCGCGAAGTCGTCGCGCGTCACACCGTCGAACTCCTCCAGCGCGCCGAACGGGGCCTGGTGCCAGGCCGCGATGTACGGCGTCGGAGGCTCACCCTCGCCGAAGATCCGGTCGAAGCGCCTCAAGAGTTCCAGATAGACCTGGGGGAATTCTGTGCGGGCCGCCTCGTCGAGCGCGAGCAGGTCGGGCACGCGGCGCTTGGGGTACAGGTGGACCTCGTACGGCCAGTGCGCCGCGTACGGCACGAACGCCGCCCAGTGTTCACCCTCAAGGACGACCCGCTCGCCGGCGAGTTCCCGCTCCAGGACGGCGTCGAACAGGTTCTCCCCGCCGGTGGCCTCCTTGTGGGCGGCGAGCGAGCGGAGCATCAGCGCGGTGCGCGGGGTGGTGAAGGGGTAGGCGTAGATCTGTCCGTGCGGGTGGCCGAGGGTCACACCGATCTCGGCACCGCGGTTCTCGAAACAGAACACCTGCTCGACGGAGGGCAGATGCGACAGCTCCGACGTGCGGTCGGTCCACGCGTCCAGCACCAGCCGCGCCTGCTCCTCGCCGAGGCCGGCGAAGGAGGCGTCGTGATCGGAGGTGAAGCAGACCACCTCGCAGCGGCCGGAGTCGCCGGCGAGGGAGGGGAACCGGTTCTCGAAGACGACGACGTCGTAGGAGGAGTCCGGGATCTCGCTCAGCCGGTCGCCGTGCGTCGGGCACAGGGGGCACTCGTCGGCCGGCGGGTGGTAGGTGCGGCCCTGGCGGTGCGAGGCGACGGCGACGGAGTCGCCGAGCAGCGGGTCGCGGCGGATCTCGGACGTGGTGACCGTACGGTCCAGCGGGCGCCGGTCGACCGCGTCGCGGACCGTGTCGTCCCGAAGGTCGTAGTAGATCAGCTCACGACCGTCGGCCAGCCGGGTCGAGGTCTTCTTCACGCCGGACTCCTTGTTCGGCCCCCAAGGGTGTGTCCGCACCCCATCACTCAACACAATCAAACATAACAGATCACAACTCGACAACGCCTCGCTCGATCACAATCAAACAAAGAACACCAGTCAGAGTGTTCAAACAACGAACACGGCGGCGTAGGTTCCGCTCTGGATCAGTTCGCGCAACGAAGCGAGTTCTCATGCAAACCCCCACATACGCCCCCACCTATCTGGCGGCGGAGCTACGGCTCCCCACCAACTGGCTGGACTACACGATCCTGGCGATCTACTTCGTCGTCGTCCTCGGCATCGGCTTCGCGGCCCGGCGCTCCGTGAAGACCAGCCTCGACTTCTTCCTCTCCGGACGCTCGCTGCCCGCCTGGATCACCGGCCTCGCCTTCATCTCGGCGAACCTGGCGGCCACCGAGATCCTCGGCATGGCCGCCAACAGCGCCCAGTACGGGGCCTACACCGTCCACTGGTACTGGATCGGCGCCATCCCCGCCATGGTCTTCCTCGGCCTGGTGATGATGCCCTTCTACTACGGCAGCAAGGTCCGCTCGGTCCCCGAGTTCCTGCTGCTGCGCTTCGACCGGGCCGCCCACCTGCTCAGTTCGATCCTGTTCGCGTTCGCCGCCATCCTGATCGCGGGCGTCAACCTCTACGCCCTCGCGATCGTCGTCGAGGCCCTGCTCGGCTGGCCGCAGTGGGTCGCCATCGTCGTCGCCGGCGCGTTCGTGCTCGCGTACATCACCCTGGGCGGCCTGTCCTCGGCGATCTACAACGAGGTGCTCCAGTTCTTCGTGATCCTGGCCGCGCTCATCCCGATCACGATCCTCGGCCTGAAGAAGGTCGGCGGCTGGGGCGGGCTGACCGACAAGCTCACCGCGACCCACGGCGCCGACTTCACCACGGCCTGGGGCGGTACCGGCATCGGGCACGTCAACCCGCTCGGCGCCAACTGGCTCACCATCGTCCTCGGCCTCGGCTTCGTGCTCTCCTTCGGCTACTGGACCACCAACTTCGCCGAGGTGCAGCGCGCCCTGTCCGCGAAGAACCTCTCCGCCGGCCAGCGGACCCCGCTGATCGCCGCCTACCCGAAGATCTTCATCGTCTTCCTGGTGATGATCCCGGGCCTGGTCGCCGCCGCGCTGATCCCGAAGTTCGGCACCGCCGGCTCCGGCTACCAGTACAACGACGCCATCCCCTTCCTGATGCAGGAGCTGCTGCCCAACGGTGTGCTCGGCATCGCCGTCACCGGTCTGCTGGCGGCCTTCATGGCGGGCATGGCGGCGAACGTGTCGTCGTTCAACACCGTGTTCACCAACGACATCTGGGCCAAGTACGTGGTGCGTGGCCGCGAGGACGCCTACTACGTGCGGTTCGGCCGCCTGATCACCGCGATCGGCGTCTGCGCCTCGGTCGGCACGGCGTTCCTGGCGTCCTCGTTCTCGAACATCATGAGCTACCTCCAGACGCTGTTCTCCTTCTTCAACGTGCCGATGTTCGTCGTCTTCATCGTCGGCATGTTCTGGAAGCGCGCGTCCGCCAAGTCCGGCTTCTGGGGCCTGCTCGCGGGCACCGTCACCGCGATGGTCAACTACTTCGTGTTCTACAAGAAGGGCATCATCTCGATCCCCTCCGACCAGGGCGCCAACTTCGTCTCCGCGATCGCGGGCTTCGTCGCCGGCGCGGTCGTGATGGTCGCGGTCTCCCTGTTCACCAAGCCGAAGCCGGCGGAGGAGCTGCAGGGCCTGGTCTACGGCACCCGCTCCCCCGGCATGTCCGAACCGCCCGCCGAAGGCGACGACGCCTGGTACCGCAAGCCGGCCCTGCTGGGCTGGGGCGCGGTCGTGCTGGCCGCCGCCTGCTACATCCCGTTCTCGTTCTGACGCGGGAGGATCGAGGAAACCATGACCGAGCGTCCCGAGCAGCCGCGCCGTCCGCTGCACTACACCGAGGAAGACGTCCAGCGGGAGGTCACCGAGCTGGAGACGAAGTCCGCGACCGCGGCCCGCATCTTCGACCTGCGCCGCATCATCGGCGGACTCTTCGTGGTCTACGGCGTCATCGTCACGATCACCGGGATCACCGACTCCCAGGCCGCGATCGACAAGGCCGAGGGCGTCAACATCAACCTGTGGACCGGGATCGGCATGCTGCTCCTGGGCATCTTCTTCCTGGCCTGGCTGAAGCTGCGGCCCACGCCCCCGCCGCTTCCGCCGGAGGGCCTGCCGGAAGAGGGGCCGGGCGAGTAGCACCGGGGCGGACTGCGCCGCAGGGGATGCGGGCCGTCCCCCGGCCGCGCAGTTCCCCGCGGAGTGACCGTCGGCCGGGGGCGGTAGCACCGTAGGGCGCACGGGCCGTCCCCCGGCCGCAGGCACGTTGTGGCCGGTCGCGCAGTTCCCCGCGCCCCTTCCGGGGCGCGGGGGTGTCCGTGGGTGTCTAGTCGGCGGACGCGCCCCGCAGGGGACCCGCGCGGTCCAGCAGGCCCGTTCGGGCCGCCAGCGCCGCCGCCTCCAGCCGGGACCCCACCCCCAGCTTCATCAGCACCCGCTGGACATGGGTGCGCGCGGTGCTCGGGGCGATGCCCATGCCCGCCGCGATCCGCCGGGTGTCCTCGCCGTCGGCGACCCGGACCAGCACCTCCACCTCACGCGGTGTCAGCATCTCCAGCAGCCGCTGCGCCTCGTCGTCGGGCTGCGCCACCGGGTTCAGCAGCTCGCCGAACGCGCCCTGGAGCAGCAGCGGAGCCACGGCGGCCTCCCCGGCCCGGGCCTTCATGATGGCCCGCTCGACCCCCTCGATCCGCTCGTCGTGCCGCACGTACCCCGACGCCCCCGCGGCGAAGGCGGCCGCGATCCCGCGCGGCGACGGCACCGGGCCCAGCACCAGCACCGCCACCTGCGGGCGCTCCCGCTTGATCTTCACCACCGGGTCGAAGACCCCCGGCTCGGCCGGCGCCGCCGTGCCCAGCAGGCACACCTCGGGCGCCCGCGCGATCACCAGATCCGCCGCGCCCGCGGCCGGCGCCGCCGCCGCGACCACCCGGTGCCCGCGCAGCTTGAGCGCCGACGCCAGCGCCTCCGCGAGCAGCCGATGGTCGTCGACGACCATGAGCCGCACTCCCATACACCAACCCCCCAGTCCCCCCGGCACCCCCGCCCTTCATGCCCCCGGAAGCTACACGCTTGTTCGACGTCGCGCTGCCCCTCTCCATGAGAAGTGGGGCCCGGCGGGGGAAGAATGGGGGCGTAGAGGGACAAGACGGAAAAAGGCGGGCGACCAGGCGTGGACCCGC